>CAIZYV010000001.1 GCA_903937325.1 Candidatus Falkowiibacteriota bacterium
AACAATTTTTAAAGCGGCACCGATTTGGCTAGCTTTACTCTTTATTCTTATTTTGGTTGTGTTATTTATTAGTGTATTTAATCATTTAAAGATATTTGATGGTGTATTTTCTGCTCTCTTATTTTTGGTTATTTTAGCTTTTTTGGTTTATTATGCCAAACAGCCGATAACCTTGACTCTGGCTGGTATTACCGGTTTCATCTTATCTCTCGGTATGGCTGTCGATGCAAATGTTTTAATATTTGAACGCATGAAAGAAGAGCTTAAAGCCGGTAAGCCTCTGGCGGCAGCTTTAGACGAAGGATTTCGGCGCGCTTGGCCATCTATTCGCGACGGTAATATTACAACTATTTTAACTTGCTTTATTCTGATGGGTTTTGGCACGGGTTTGGTCAAGGGTTTCGGCGCGACCTTGTTTATTGGTGTGTCTATTTCGATGTTTAGCAGTATCGTTATCACTTATATTTTAATGAAAATATTTCGAAGCTCTTGGCTCGATCGTAATCGCTGGTTGTTAGGAGCTCGTCGTCTTAAATAAAGAAAAGCAGGACCTTGCCTGCTTCCTCATTTGTTATATATGATTAATCTAAAAGTTATCAAACATCGTCTCTTTTGGCTATCTCTGTCCGGAGCTATGGTTATTGCCGCTCTCGTCTGTATTGCCTCTTGGGGTTTAAAATTCGGTCTTGATTTTACGGGCGGAAGCTTGTTGGAATTAAAATTTGCTGGCGGACAACCGACGGTGTCAGTTATACAGAATCAGCTAGCAGATATTTCCATCAGCAGCTTAACTATCCAACCAGCGGAAGAATCAATTATTTTGCATTTTCAAGAAAGTGATGAAAATACCCACCAAGCGGTTAAGAATGCCCTAAGTCTTTTGCCGGAGGCAAAAAAGGGCTTGGAAGAGGTTCGCTTTGAAGCTATTGGCCCCTCTATCGGTCAGGAATTACGCAGTAAATCATTTTGGCTCTTATTCTTTGTACTTATCGTCATTATTATTTACATTGGTTTTGCTTTCTCTCGCGTTTCTAAACCTGTAGCTTCTTGGAAGTACGGCGTTGTTGCTATTATTGCTTTAGCGCATGACGTTTTAATTACCATTGGCGTTTTTGCCGTCTTAGGTAGATTTTATGGGGTAGAAGTGAATACTTCCTTTGTCGTCGCTATTTTAACAGTATTAGGTTATAGCGTTAATGATACTATTGTTGTTTTTGATCGTACTCGTGAGAATTTACCAAAAAGTACTAGTACTTTTGCTGAAACCGTTAATTCTAGTTTAAACCAGACTTTTGTGCGTTCTATTAATACCGTTATTACCACTCTACTAGCGTTATTCGCTGTTCTGTTCTTCGGCGGTGATTCTGTGCGTGATTTTGTACTCGCTCTTATTATTGGTATATTTTGCGGCGCTTACAGTTCTATTTTTGTTGCCAGCCCTTTACTGGTTGTTTGGGAAAAATGGCAGCGCCGTCGTTAAATATTACTTCAATTGATTTTTATTAAAACTCCGAGCTCGAGATGGCTCGGAGTTTTTTTATGTGTTATAATCAAGGCAGAAAATAGGATTATCTACTATAATTATCCGCATGAAAGATTTAAATTGGTCAAAAATATCGGCTGTTTTATTAATTATTTGTTTTTATATTGCTTTGTTGCTCCTTCCTTTGGGTATGTCTTTATTTTTTCCAATTTTTAGCCCTTTTATTTTATTTAAAAGCTTGTGGTTGCAAATTTTAGGTTCTTTAATTTTAATAATTACAGGGCTAAGATTATTATTTTTACCCCTTCCTTCAATTCATTTTTTGTTTGCTTGGCGAAGATGGCGGCTGATTATTCCGCCGCTTTTGTTTCTTGGACTTTGGTCTCTCG
>CAIZYV010000002.1 GCA_903937325.1 Candidatus Falkowiibacteriota bacterium
AGCCCTGCGTGGCGAATAAATGATCTCCAACTTGATCAATTAATGTTGCTAATAATATTTAGACTTTTTAAAGATTATATTAGTTTTCTACAGTCTTGGAGACTGACGTTTATAATCCTTCTCGGCATTGGCAACTCTAATTGAATTTCACTTGTTCCCATCTTAAACATGCTGCCGATATTTGTCAAGATATACTTTTTCTCTTAAACTGACAAAGAATAAATAGACTATTAATGACGCAACCCTTAAAAAAAATCTTAGCAACCATACCAAAAATGCCCGGCGTTTATTTTTGGTATGGAGCAAAGAAGGAAGTTTTATACGTCGGCCGAGCAATTAATCTAAAAAATCGTCTCAGTCAATACTTTCAAAAAAATATTGATGCCCGTATTGCGGAAATGGTGGCGCAGGCTTGTGATTTAAAATTTATAACTTGCGAAAGTTTATTAGAAGCGATTATCTTGGAAGCGAGCAATATAAAAAAATACTGGCCAAAATATAATATTGTCGATCGCGATGACCGCTCTTTTATCTATATCGCCATTAACAACCAAGAAGAATATCCCCGACCAATTATTATCCGCGGACAAGATTTAAAAAAATTTCCTTCACGCGCCTATAAATTATTTGGCCCCTATCAATCATATTATTTAATTTTCTCCGCTCTACGTCTTCTGCGCCGTGTTTTTCCTTATAGCACCTGCCGACCTCATCAAGGTAAGGCTTGTTTTGATTACCAAATTGGTTTGTGCCCAGGCACTTGCATAGAAGCAATTAGTGCGAAAGATTATAAAAAGAACATCCAGAATCTCATTCTTCTTCTAGGCGGACAAAGGGAACGCTTACTTAAGAAATTAAGTAAAGATAATCCCGAACAGGCCAAAGCCCTACGACATCTTCAAGAGGTTTCTTTACTCAGCAAAGAAGATAATTTAAATTCACCCCGCCTACAACGCATAGAAGGTTATGATATTTCTCATTTTCAAGGTAAGGAAACATATGCTTCCATGGTCGTTTTTAGTAACGGCGAAAAACAAAATACTGAATACCGTTTGTTTAAAATTAAAGAGGCGCCGGCTGGCGATGATGAAAGAGCTCTCCTAGAAACAATAATTCGCCGCCTCCGGCACGAAGAATGGCCTAGACCAGATATGATTATGATTGACGGTGGCAGTCCACAAATAAGTTTCTTGAGTCGAGAATTAAACAAATTAAATATTATTTTACCTTTAGTCGGTATTTCTAAATTTGGCGGCGATCGCCTCGTTTTTCCCAAAGGCGTGAAGAAAAATTTCAAAGATTTAGCCTCTATTTTAAAACCTACCTTGCTACAAGTCAGAGAAGAAGCTCATAGATTTGCTAATTATGGCCGCAAAAGAGCAACAAAAAAGTATTGACAAGAATAAATAATTATCTTATAATTTTCGATTAAATCTACCTTAACAATTTAATAACCAAAACCATTGTACCATGAAAAAAATATTGATTTATTTACTTCTGACGGGAATGTCAATTACCATTTTGGCTCAAGACACGGCATACCGCAAAGAACAAGGATCGGGAATAATAAAAAAATTTATTGTCCAAAAAATTAGTTTAAACGATTTCAGCCAGGATACTGTTTATAAAATAATAAATGAACAGGTCGTTAGGATGATAGTTATTAATAAATTCAATGTTCCATATCTAGACTCATTGAATATTAATCTCCCCGGGGAAGAATATAAAATTTTGGAAAAAGGAGAAGATATTAAAATAGAAAGTTTAGATTATATAATATCGGGGATACCCATAACAGCTCAATCCGTCAAAACAACCACAATAATAAATATTACCGCCAAAACAAAAATAATTAAGGAACTGGGCGAAAAAAAAATTATATGGTGGATGAATCTTTTAATTACGGGTATTATTATATTTCCTATATTATTACAACGCTATAAGACGAAAGGAAAGAGACAAAAAAGAACGCTTTTGTTTACCTTATCAGCAGTAATATTTCTTTCTTTATTGCCGATAATTTACAAAATAAATGATCAGGAGATATCGGCCTACATAGCGCTCTTTAGCTTTCTAGCTGTACTAATAACAACCATGTTGTTCTCACTTTCTTCAATAACCGAGATGTTATTAGCCATAATTATATATGCAATATATTCATCCCTGATGACATTATTATCAATTTCATTGCAGTATATATATTTATTGAACCAAGCCGAAAGACAAGTTGATTATGCCATTTTAGTTATCGCTAGTATTTTAGTCGCTATCGGCTTAAATGAAATTTTAATGAGAAAATGGATCAAAAAAATATAATGGCAAAAAATTGCCAATGCCTGAAGAATCTGAGCAATCAGATTCTTTTTTTATTACTTTAAATAAACACACACAAATTATACAAACAAATTAAACTTGACAATATTATAATTTTTGCTAATATATAGATACAAATCAATCAATTACCACAGACCGCAAGCGCAACAATAAGTCTTGCCGAGGTAAATATAGCTAATTTTAGCTTTTTATTTAATCTGTGGTGATACCCAGATTTTTTTGTTTTAAAAGTACTTATAAACCAGCGTGAAAACGCTTTTAAAAAAATATGCCAAAAAGCAAAGTCCAAAAGCAGGAAATCCTGCGGAGTCTGCAAAAAAAGATTGGAGAAGCTAAATCAATCGTTTTTGCCGGCTTTAATGCTTTGGGGGTAAAAGACAATGAGGCTCTCCGTGACCTATTACGCCAAGAAAATGGTGAATACTATGTTGCGAAGAAAACCTTACTCGGCTTAGCCTTCAAAAATCAAGGTGTGGACGTTTTGGATACAAAAGGTCTAGACGGTAAAATCGCCGCTATTTTCTCTTACGGAGACGAGGTGGCAGCCGCGAAAGTTCTCGATAATTTCCGTAAAGATAAGGGTGAAAAACTCTATTTTCTCGGCGGTATTTTAGAGGGTAAGTTACTTTCTAAAGAAGAAATCGAAGCAGTCGCAAAATTACCGAGTAAGACTGAATTGTATGCCAAGCTCGTGGGGTCTTTGAACGCCCCGGTTTCCGGTTTTGTTAACGCTTTAGCCGGTAATCTTCGCAATCTTGTGTACGTCTTAAAAGCAATCGAAGAAAAAAAATAATAAATAAACGTCTGTATCGGTTAATGACCGAATAGGGCGATAAACAACATTTATGTCTGAAGAAACAAAAAATGACGCCGCTGAAGAAGTGGTAGTCCCGGCTAAGTTTCAAAGCTTGGTCAGCGAAATAGAAAAAATGAGCGTGCTTGATTTAGCTGAGCTTGTTAAAATCTTAGAAAAGAAGTTCGGCGTTTCTGCTTCCGCTCCGGCTATGATGATGGCTCCGGCTGCTGGTGGCGCTGCTGCCGCTGTTGAAGAAAAAGATAGCTTCGATGTTGAATTAACCGATGCTGGCGCCAGCAAGATCAACGTCATTAAAGTTGTCCGTGAAGTAACAGAAATGGGCTTAAAGGAAGCTAAAGACTTAGTCGATGGCGCTCCGAAAGTCATTAAAGAAGGTTTGAAGAAGGAAGAAGCTGAAGCTTTAAAGAAAAAATTCGAAGAAGCTGGTGCTAAGGTAACTCTGAAATAAAAACAACGACAAACAGTATAAAAAAACCGCTAGCTAGCGGTTTTTTTGTTTATCATTTAATAATAAAATTTATTGCAAAACAATCTTATAAACCGAATCGTTGTTTAAGAGATAGGCAGAATCAGCATTGGCACTTAAGCTAAAATCTTTCAGATTATTCAAAGAAGGGAAGCGAAACTGATTAACTAAATTACCCTGCTTGTCAAAAATTAATAAACGCTTGCTGCCTTTATCGAGAATAAACAACTTATCACCGTTTATTTTTAATAAAGAGGCGCTCTCTAAAACAGGATCAACAGACGCGAGGCGGAAATCTTGACGTAAGCCACGAGTAAACTTATCCAAAGACCCGTTATTATGCAGGAGAAAAATATCAGCAGAAACGGCTAAATCGACAACATCGCCCAAAGATAATTCTTCTTTCAACCAAGATGTTTTGGCGCCATAGCTATTGTTACCAGCGCTTAATTTATAAATTTTATTGGCGTCAGGCATTAATAGATATAGAGGTTTACCGGGAATATCATAAAATTGGAAAGACGCTATCTTATCATCAGCGCCAATACCTTCCAAATTTAAAATTGTATTTTTACCGGTCACTGCCGCTAAGCTAAGTAAACGATTACCGCCTAAATAATAAATATTATCACCCAGTAATGCCGGTTTATCTAAAGAAGTAAAATCACCGCTGAGTAAAAAGGAAGCAGTTTTTTTAGACACTAAATCAAAAGTGTAAACAGCTTTAGCGGCCGAATCAGCTGCATAAGCCTTATCTTGAGTGATTATCAAATTACGCGTTTCAGCGGAATTATTATAACCCTTAAAATCCACCAGTAATTCCGGTGCATCAATTGTTGTTAATTTTTGCACTTTCGCTCTCTGTTTTTCTATTTCACTGCGCAAATTATTAAGCTTTTCAATCTGCTTTTCACCTTTAGCCGGCAGAGAATCTAAAGAGGCTAAGCTTTCACCAATTAAAGTTTTAGCACCTTCCTGATTATTATAGAGTAGGTAGGAGTCAACCATGTTTTTTTTCGCCTCCACAACATTGACTAGATTATTAAAATATTCATCGTTAAGACGACGACGATTATTAACACTGGTAATAGACAAACTGACAAGTAAAATAAGAGCGGCGCCAGCCAAAAGACTAAACATCAGCTTGTTGCGCGGCGCCAAAGAACGGAACCATAAACGTCCTTGTCGCCAGCCGCCCCGCCAAAATATGGGATTAAAAAGATTAATAATAGTCGGGATAACAGCTTTCAAATTTTGCCAAATATGCCCTCGGCTACGACCGAAAGCCATTCTTTCCTTAATCATTCTAGCAGCAGAAACCGTTTTCTGACCGCTTAAAGGCGGTAAAATCTGAGCGGCGATAAGGGGCGTTTTTAAAGTTAAAGGTCGACTATTATCCGAAAGTTTTGACTGCATTTTTTTCCATACTTTTACGATTTTTCGCCAATTAATTAAGCCGGCCGGAGCCAACATCTGTTCTGTTCTTTTTTCTGTATAATTAAGATGAGAAATAGAACTGTGAGCGGACTGTCCATTATCGCTAATATTATCATCTTTCATGTCAGCAGCACTAAGACCAAAAGTATTCTTAATGATAATACCTAAGAAGGGCACATAAGAATTAACTTTACTTAAAGCGCTCTTAATCTGTTCTGCTGCTACCATTGGCGGCAGCTTGGTTACAATATTGATCAAATCCTTATTAGATAGATATTCAGGTAAAGCTTCATTACAGAATAAAAAATAAGAGGCCGGCGGTATTTCGCCGCTAATAACAGAGGCAAAGAATTTTGCTTCGACTGGCCCGGTTATTTCTACTCTTTCCTCAAGATCGGCGGCGCTACTTTCAATGTTGATTAATTCATATTGATCCTGACGCTTGAAAATCATGAAAGATTTATTCTGTCCAAAACTAGAAAAAAGTAGCTTATCTTCGAAAACTAAACCTAAAACAATATTAGTATCTTCAGCGCGCAACGTAATCTTTTCAGTAGCAATAAACTCTAAAAGCGCCTTATTTAATTTAGCCAGAGCCGCTTCGAAAATATTATCCAAACTCAAACCTTCGATTTTATCCTGCAAAAATATTTTTTCATCATTATAATAAAATTCCTCAAAACGCCTGATTAAAAAATCAATAATATTTTTTGTATCACTTTTCTTACCATCAATTTCCGCCAATAAAAAAAGTTTACCAGCCAAATTTTCCTTAATTGCGTCCGGCTGAGCAATATAAATATCCCGGCTACCATTTTGATGTTTGCCGGTGTTTAAAATAAAAGAAGATATTTTGTAATACATATTGAGCTTGGCTGAGCGCTAAAAATGCCTATTTTATTTGACTACTAACGCTTTCTATTATACTATAAAAATGGAAAGAAATAAAGAGAGCCTAGCTGACCCAACAAAACAGAAGGGAATCTTTAATGAAAAAAAATAGCGATTATTACAAAAATATGCTCGCTCAAATTTTTGGCTCTAAAGCTAGGGTGAAAATACTTAAAACTTTTTTAAGTAAACCCGAACAAAAATATTATACTCGCCAACTGGCGCGAGATTTAGAATTACAGGTAAACTCTGTCCGCCGCGAATTGGAAAATTTACAATCTATCGGTTTAATCAGACAAGAAGAGGGAGAAGAGCACGACAATCCAGTTAAAAACAGCAAGAATGAAAAAAAATATTTTATTGCCGAACGAAATTTTCTGCTTTTCGGAGAACTAAAAAGCCTCTTCGCCAAAGCCAACCTTTTATCTTGCCAGGACTTCCTTAAAAATATCGAACAAATAGGCGATATTAAACAGCTGTGGCTAAGCGGGCTTTTTAGCGGCGATAGTAAATCGCCTACTGACGTCTTAATTGTCGGTAAAATTAAAAAAGACGCTTTTTTAAAGCGTCTGCAAGCCTTAGAAAGTGATCTTAATAAAGAGATTAATTATACTTTAATGAATGAGTCTGAATATACCTATCGTCTAGATATTAATGATATATTTTTGCATAATATCCAAAATAGCCGCCATTTAAAAATAATCGATAGTGAAAATCAAAACCGCGATTCTTAATATATGAGCATTAAAAAAAATTTACTTTATTTTTTCTTTTTATTCTTGCGTTATTTTGCAATTGCCCTCGGGGCGATTTTTTTTGTATTAATTATTAGTTTC
>CAIZYV010000003.1 GCA_903937325.1 Candidatus Falkowiibacteriota bacterium
GTTGTCATCTTTATTATATTCACCGGGCAAAGGTAAAAAAACACGACCGATTTCAAACAAGCCAAAATCTTGATAATTAAACTGATTAGAGCGGGCATTCTGTAAAAGTCCAACTAAGAGACTTTGTCTTAAAAAAACATGCTGTTCCGAAATCGGATTAACGAGTTGCAAATGACGGCCAGTGTCAAAATTAAGTTTAACTAAAGAAGACTCACTCAAAAAAGAATAGTTATAAACTTCATGCAAAGCCCCAGCACCACTTAAAACATCCTGAATCTTTCTTTCTAGAAGCAGTTCTTCATTCTCCGGTAATAACGATAAGTAAATGGTAGGAGAAGAAGAAATAATATTATCATAACCGATAATTCTGGCGACTTCCTCTAAAATATCCTCTTTAATAGCGACATCCTTTACCGCTCGCCAACTAGGAGTGGAAACTAATAAAATATTTTTTTCCAAAGAAACCGTAAAACCAAGTCTCTCTAAAATATTGATAGCATCTTTACGGCTGATATCTCGACCTAATTTTTTCTTTAACCAAGAAAAATCAACGGTAATCGGTTCGATTTCCATTTTAAAATTAATAATATCGCTAGGATCGCCGGCTAATTCCGCTGTTGGTATAATTTCTTTAATTAATTGCCAAGCGCGCTTCCAAGCTAAAAGCGGAAGATTAGGATCAAGGGTTTTCTCAAAGCGCATCGAAGCATCAGTGCGTAGATTAAGTTTCTGCGAAGACTTGCGCACATAAACAGCGTCAAAAGTAGCCGCTTCTAAAATAATGCTATTCGTTTTTTCGCTTATTGCACTCTTAGTGCCACCCATAATACCAGCAATAGCTAAAGCTTCATCTCCGTCGGTAATTAAAATTGTCTCTTCCGGTAGAAGTCTTTCTTTACCATCTAATGTCTCGAGACTTTCCCCTTCTTTAGACAGCCGTACCACAATCTTTTTAATACCGGACGCATCAAAAGCATGCAAAGGCTGGCCGGACTCAATCATTACATAATTAGTGATATCGACAATGGCATTAATTGGCCTTATGCCAACGGCAGCTAAACGTTCTTTAAGCCAATTCGGCGATTCTACTGCCTCCACTTTATCAATCTTTACAGCAATATAACGAGAACATATTTTTTTATCTTCCACTTTAACCGCGACGCTGTCTTTACCAGAGGGAATAAAAATAGATTCATCTGCTTGCAGATAAGGACGCAATGGCGTTTTTAAAAGAGTACTTATTTCCCTGGCCATACCATAGTGACCCCAAAGATCGCCGCGATTAGATAAAGATTTATTATCTATTTCTAAAATAATATCATTTAAACCGAGATAATCAGCAAAACTTTGCCCGACCTTAGCGTGTTCAGCAAGAATCATGATACCTTCATGATTTTGTCCAAGGCCAAGTTCATCTTCTGCACAAATCATACCAAAAGATTTTTGACCGCGTATTTCTGATTCTTTAATAACTAGGCCATTAGGCAAACTAGCGCCGATAAGCGCGACAGGTACGCGTTGACCTACGGCTACATTTGAAGCGCCACAGACTATAGATAAGATTTCTTTCTTAATATCAACGCTCACTAGACGCAGGCGATCAGCATTCGGATGAGGTTCAACTGACAAGACTTTAGCCACTACAACCTTATCAAAAATACGACTCTGTTCTTTCCAGCCTTCGACCTCAACCGTATGCATGGTTAAAAAATGAGCCAAAGTCTCAGAACTAGTTTTTTTAGATATTTTGACGAAGTCTTTAAGCCAATTTAACGATAAATACATAAATAAAGGACATTAAAATTGTTTTAAAAAGCGTAAATCACCACCGTTAAAAAGACGAATATCATCGATGCTGTATTTCAACATCGCTAAACGATTCAAACCAAAACCAAAAGCAAAACCAGAATACTCAGCTGGATCTATACCTCCTGCTCTTAAAACATTAGGATGAATAAGACCACAACCAACTATTTCCAGCCAACCAGAATATTTACAAACACGGCATCCCTCACCATGGCACAAAAAGCAAGTATACTCACCATTAGATCCAGGCTCAACGAAAGGATAAAATTTCGGACGCATGCGCAATTTCGTCTCTGGACCGTACAGTTTTTTACCAACCGCCTCCAAGACGCTCTTCATGTGAGCAAAATTAATATTCTTATCTATCATCACGCCCTCTAATTGATAAAAAGTATGTTCGTGACGAGCATCGGTCGCTTCACTGCGAAATACTCGACCAGGCATAATAACTCGCAAAGGAGCACCATATTTTTTCATCGCCCTCACTTGAGTATTGGAAGTTTGAGTGCGCATAGTCAAATCATATTCTCCCTGTTTATTTTTTTGATCAACATAAAAAGTATCCTGCATATCTCGAGCCGGATGATGAGCTGGTACGTTTAAAGATTCAAAATTATAAAATTCACTTTCCAATTCCGGACCATCTACAACACTAAAACCAAAAGTCGCAAAAAAATCCTCTAGTTCGCGACGTACTAGGGTTAAGGGATGCAAAGTACCGCTAGCAAAATTTTTCCCAGGAATAGTAGGATCAAAAAAAGAACCCGTGCCAATTTTTTTTTCTAAGGCATCCTTGCGTTCATTAAATTTTTCTTGTAATTCGCGCTTAACTGTATTCGCTAGTTCTCCGGCTTCGCGTCGAAAATCTAAACTTAATTCTTTCAGTTCTCCAAGCAATCTACTCAGTTCGCCTTTGCGCGACAAAAATTTTAATTCTAAATCGCGTAAAGTGGGAAGATCGCCAACTACTTCTAATCCGGCTAAGAAATCAACGCGTAATTTTTCTAATTTATTTTTCATAATATTAACTACATTCGGCTTTTTTTATAGCTAGCAATAAATAACTCTAAAATAGCAAAAATAACCACGAGCAAACTAATATTTAACCAGGTAAAAAGATTGAAAGACAAAAGAAACATGGAAATAATAATAAACAAGGCAAATAAAAATGATTGGCGAAAAGCGGTTGAGACTGCATAAAAAGCCAATTCCCGATGTAAGGCCACAAACCTGACAATAAAACCAAGTAAGGCTGCTGTACCAGAAAGAGACAAAAATAAGGCAATATAAAATAGTAAAAAACCAAGCCAATTTGTTGCGGTAGGATCAATTAAGTTAAGCATCAAAATAAATATACCCCAACAAAGAGCCGTCATTGCTCCCATTACAATTAAATAATTTTTTAGAGTCATACAATAAAAAACCCGGCGCTAGGCCTTAAGGGCAATATTAATATTTTCTAGTTCAACTCGATAACGCGTTAATTTTTCCTGCTCGACCTGAACAATATTAGTCGGAGCACGATCAATAAATTCTTGATTACCAAGACGGGCCGATAAGCTTATAATTAATTTTTCTAAATTTTCTTTTTCCTTAAATAAACGTGCCTGTTCTTTATCGGCATCAACCGCACCAAGTAAATATATTTCCGTCTTATCAATAACAATTTTAATAGCCTTTTCTTCCGAGGCTTTAGTGTCGCAAGAGATAGAATCTATACCTGTTCGCAAACCTAGAAGCAGCGGGGCTTGAGTTAACAATAAATTTGCTCTTTCACCAACAACAAGCGCTTGCACTTTTCGCGCTGGCTCAATTTTATTTTCGCTGCGAGCATTACGAACCGCTATAATAGCTTCTTGTAAAAATATAAAATCATTTTCTTTAGCAGTATTAGCAACCCAAAAATCAAGCTTATCATTCCAAGTAGACCATTGTTCAACCATTATTAAACTCTCATTAAAACTCTGCCAAATAGCCTCGGTAACATAGGGAATAAAAGGGTGCCACATGATTAAAATATTTTTTAGCAGATAAACTAAAATTTGACCCTTATCTTTTTCAATTTTTGCCACTTCTAAATACCAATCAGCTAATTTATTCCAAGTAAAATCATAAAGGGTGTCAGCGGCTAAAGAAAATTCAAAATTAGCCATCGCTTCATCAACTGTTTTACGAGTACTAAGCAATCCTCCCAATATCCATCGATCAGCGAGAGTCTTTGCTTCCGGTAAAATATTGGCCGACGACGCTAAAGATGTCTCATCTAAATCACTTAATACAAAACGAGAAATATTCCAAAGCTTATTAACAAAATTACGCTTCGCCTCAATTTTCTCTTCACTATAACGAGAATCATTCCCTGGTGTTGCGCCCATTAAAAGAGACAAACGTACAGCATCGGCGCCATAACTATTAATCATATCTAATGGATCAACGCCATTTCCTTTAGACTTAGACATCTTCTTACCCGCTTTATCCAAAATTGTACCGTGCAAATATACATGTTTAAAAGGATTTTCTCCTAAAGCAAATAAAGACATCATCACCATACGGGAAACCCAGAGAGTTAAAATCTCATAACCCGTTTCCAAAACTTGTGTCGGATGAAATCTGGCTAAATCTCCGCTTTTAATGCCATCCTGAAAATTATCGGGCCAGCCTAATGTTGAAAAAGTCCACATTCCTGAAGAAAACCAAGTATCGAGAGTGTCCTGATCTTGAACCCATCCTTCCCCCTCTGGCATATTTTCTCCAACAAATATTTCTTCACCGCGATACCAGGCCGGAATACTATGACCATACCAAATTTGTCTGGAAATACACCAATCATGCAAATTTTCCATCCAATCATGATAACGCTTAGTGAAGCGTTCCGGTAAAAATCTAATCTCTTGTTTATCCGCGGCGGCGATAGCAGCTTGTTTTAAAGATTGCTCGTTCAAATGAGCAACAGGAGCATCGACAGAAATAAACCATTGTTTGGAAGGCAAAGGTTCAATAACTGAATCACAACGATAGCAACGAGCAGAATTATGAATATATTCCTCGTCAATATGATCAATAAGCCCCATGGCCTGCATATCAGAAACAATAGCGTCGCGCGCCACTGATGTAGTCATGCCTGCATACTTGCCGCAGTTAGACATCATCTTACCATCTTCATCGATAATTTTCTTGCCGGGTAAATTATGACGAGCCGCGATTTCATTATCGATAAAACTATGGGAAGGCGTAACTTTTATCGCTCCTGATCCAAAATTAATATCTACCGCCCGATCAGCTACTACTTTAACTTTGAATTTGCCGATAACACCAGTGATTTCCAGTTCTTGACCAACATATTCTTGATAACGCGGATCCTGAGGATTAACAGCAACGGCGGTATCACCTAATTTTGTTTCTGGGCGAGAAGTAGCTAATATAAACGGCCCATATTTTATCCAATATAACTTGGCTTTTTCTTCTTTATGTTCAACCTCATCATCAGCTAAAGTAGAATGGCAGCGAGGACACCAATTAACGACTCTTTCCCCCCGATAAATAATACCGGCACGATACATATCCAAAAACATGCGTTTTACCGCCTTTTGCCGGCTATCGTCAAGCGTGAAAGCTAAGCGTGACCAATCCAAAGAAGCACCCATTTTTCTAGTTTGGTGCAAAATGGTCGCTTGAGTTTCGGCAACAAATTTATAAACTTCATTTAAAAACTTTTCTTTACCTAAATCATGGCGGCTTTGACCGCTTTCGGAAAAAATCTTCTTTTCCACCATATTCTGAGTAGCGATAGCTGCATGGTCGGTTCCAGGCAACCAAAGCGTCCGAAAGCCATTCTGACGATGATAACGGATAAGTAAATCTTCAATTGCCAACATCGCACTATGGCCAAGATGAAGTTTAGCCGTAATATTAGGAGGAGGCAGGACGATAGTATAACTTGGAGCCTCATTTGGTAAATTTAAATTATCAGGATTAAAAAAACCAGACTCTTCCCATTTTTGATAAATTGTGTCCTCAAAAAAACCAGGATTATATGTTTTTTCCAATTCATTTTTCATACCTTTAAAATTACCAAAAATATGCCTTTGCGTCAACCTTAAATTGCCTTGACTCTAGCGAAAAATAATTATATATTAAATGGTCGGACAATCAAAAAGTTCCGAGTTAAATGTAACTATAGATGCTGACTTTAGAACAACAAATCTTCAAGCAAATTGAAAAATCAGAAAATATTCTGATCGTCTTTAATGCTGACTGGAATGGTGATGCGGTCGCTTCGGCACTAGCCTTATTATTATTTTTAAAAAAAATAGGCAAACAAGTAGAAATAGCCGCCGATATTAACCAAGCCGATCAATCTAAACAAAAAGATTCCTCATTATGGCGCTTCTTACCGTCCTACAACAACATCCAGACAGCCTTAAAAAATTTACGTAAATTTATTGTTTCTCTTGATATTAGCCAGGCAACTATTAACCAGATAAAATATACGGTTGATGGTCAAAAATTAAATTTTATCATTTCTCCAGAAAAGGGCTGGTTCAGCCCAGAAGATATTAGCAGCTCATCCAGTGGTTTTAAATATGATTTAATTTTTACGATAGACACTCCAGATCTGGAATCGTTAGCCGCTATTTATGACAATAATGTAGAATTCTTTTATAAAACAACCATAATTAATCTTGACCACCAAGCCGGCAATGAAGAGTATGGCCAGATAAATTATATTGATTTAAATGTCGCCTCAACGGCAGAAACTTTATTCCAACTATTAAAACAGCGTGAAGAAGAAATTTTAGACGAAGATATCGCCACCTGCTTGTTGACAGGGATTATAAGTAAAACAAAAAATTATAAAAGTGCCAATCTCACCCCACGCACCCTGCTCACTAGTTCCAAGCTTATTGGTCTAGGAGCAAGGCGCGAAGAAATAATCAACCAGCTCTACCGTTCCCGCCCGCTTTCAGTCTTAAAATCATGGGGGAAAATATTAAACCAGCTGCAAACTGATAATGACAAAAGACTAATCTGGTCACTTCTAGAAGGAAAAGACGCCGAAGCTTTAAACGAAGAAGCTTTAGATCCGGAAGAACTAGTAGAGGAAATTATCACAAGCATACCGGAAGCTAAATTAATTTTAATTGCTGTTAGCGCGACCGATCAAAAGTCCTTAAAAGTATATGCTTATGCCGTTAAAGGAGTATCAGCTGTAGAAATGCTTAAAACTTGGCAAGGTAATGGTAACGCCAGAAGCGCCCAAGCTTTATTAAATTTAAATTCCGAAGAATGGCAAAATACCGTCATCCCAATTATTAAAGAAAAACTTGATAAAAATTTCGGCTGATGATATAACAGAGGGAGATTAAAGGCGAAACTAGACCAGTGCGCGTCGCCGCTATTTTCACCGCTAGCGCCTATAGCTCAGGTGGTTAGAGCACCGCTCTTATAAAGCGGGGGTCGATGGTTCAAGTCCATCTAGGCGCACTTTATCGTCATCCCCGACAAAATCTGGCACACTGATAAGAATTTTTAGCGCATTTTTTCTTTCACTTATTGCCAAGACCGCACCTATACAATATAATAAGGAAATAAGGGCTCGTAGCTCAGTTGGTTAGAGCGTTACGTTGACATCGTAAAGGCCGCCCGTTCGAGTCGGGCCGGGCCCACATTATTTTTCTCATTTATGTTAAAATTTTTTTCCGGACAGCAAAAACGTCTAATCGCCGCCGAAGATAATTCGGCTATTAGCGATTGGATGGAAAAAGAAGGCGCGTCCGAAGGTCAATTATCGATTGATGTTTATCAAACAGATAAGAGGATTATCATCCAATCGACTATCGCCGGAGCACGCCCGGAAGATCTTAAAATTTCCTTGCACCATGATTTACTTACCATCCACGGCACCAGGCGTCAGCCACAAAGCATAAATGAGGATCAATATCTTTACCGCGAATGTTATTGGGGGCCATTTTCTCGCTCTATTATATTACCCGCAGAAGTAGATAGTCGTAAAGTCGAAGCAAAAATCGAAAATGGCGTTTTAACAATCATTTTAAGCAAAACCAAAGCAGAAAATATTGCCATTAACTTTCAAGATTGATATGGATTATGAGCTTAAAGTAGCCGGATTTAGTCAGGACCAGGCAATCCTGGAAGATCAGGATAAAAACCTGATTTACTGGCCAAAAGAAAAATTGCCCCAGATTCCAGAAATCGGACAAATTCTGCATTTTTCTATTGGCACCGATAAAACCAGCCTACTAAATGAGCTCCTAAACATGGATAATTAGGACCCATGATATGAAAAAATCGAAAAAAAATATCTTTGCCACGATCGCTGTATTGGTGGTTTTTTTGTTTTTAGCCTTAATTTTTATAGGTAATAACAACAGCGATATCATCCAAAATAATTTATTATTTGGCAGTATTAATATAGGCGGGATGAGTAAAACGGCAGCTAGTGAAAAAATTCTAGAAAATTATAATGAGATAGAAAAACAAGGATTAAAATTGCAATATGGCGATAAAACAATAAATATTCCCGACAGAGCGGCGGCCTTCGACGCTGATTTATCTTATCAAAATTTTCATTACGACCGTGGTCAATTAGAGGAATTTCTGTTGACCTATAAACGTCCAAATATTATTGAGATCTTCTGGAAAAAATTATTTTCCCGTCACTTTGCAAATATTAATCCTCAGTTTAAAATCGAAGAAAATCGAATTAAAACAGCAATCACCGAAGCCTTCCCGGAAAGTTTAAACCCGGCGGTTAATGCTGCTTTTATTTTCACAGAAAATGGCATTATTATATCACCAGAAAAACCCGGCAAGATTATTGACTGGGACAATCTTTTTACCGAAATAAGCCAGCGCTTAAACAACTTTGACCAGACAGTTATTACAATTAAAACGAAAACCGAATATCCAACAATATATAGTAATGACCTTAAAGGCCTAGAAGCAGAGGCCAATAGTTTAAGCACAAATCCATTAACTCTGACTTTTAAAGATAAAAAATGGGTTATTAGCCGCGAAGAAATCGCCTCCTGGTTGAGCGCCGAAAAAGATAAACAACAATTACGTCTTAACTTTGAAACAGAAAAAATAGTTCTCTATCTTGAAAAGGAAATTGCCGAACAAATAAATATTGCCCCCCAGGAACAACGTTTTGAAATAAAAGATAATAAAGTCAGCAGCTGGCAGCTCGGCAAAGATGGTTTTGAATTAGACAATGAAGCGAGCGCGGCAAAAATTGTGGAAATTTATGCCAGTACCACAGAGGCAAAGACAATCGAATTAATTACAAAAATAATCCCTCCAGCAACAGCCGAGTCTTTCGATATCCAAGAAATAATCGGCACCGGCCATTCCAATTTTGCCGGCTCACCCAAGAACCGTCGCCATAATATTGCCGTCGGTGCGGAAGCCCTCCAAGGATTAATAATAAAACCAGGAGAAGAATTTTCTTTGGTAAAAGCACTGGGGGATATAGATGCTAGCGCCGGATACTTACCAGAATTGGTCATTAAAGGAGATAAGACAATACCAGAATACGGCGGAGGTCTCTGCCAGATTGGCACAACTCTTTTTCGCAGCGCGCTATCTTCAGGCTTGCCTATAACCGCCCGACAAAATCATTCTTATAGAGTTGCTTATTATGAACCAGCGGGCACAGACGCTGCTATTTATGACCCGTGGCCAGATGTCCGTTTTATAAATGACAGCGCCAAAAGTATCTTAATCCAAACACGTATTGAAAAAGATGATATCTATTTTGATTTTTGGGGAACTCTCGACGGCCGTATTGCCAGTACTAGTAAACCAGTAGTTTATAATATTGTTAAACCGGCAGAAACAAAAATAATACCAAGCGACGAATTAAAACCAGGAGAAAAAAAATGCACAGAGAGAGCTCACAACGGCGCCGATGCTTACTTCGATTATACTGTTATCTATCCGGAAGGAGCGACAACGACAAGCGAGCAAACGCGACGTTTTAAATCTCATTACGTACCATGGCAAGAGGTCTGTTTAGTCGGTAAAACTGCCACCTCTACAACGGCGACGACTACAGACAGCCTCACGGCCACAACAAGTACAAGCACTAAAACTGAATAAACAAAAAAGATAAATAAAAACCCTCCTACATTAGGAGGGTTTTTATAAAAAAAGACCATTTCAAACGGGTAGGCAAGAAAATCTCTTCTAGGAATTACCGAGCCCACCGCTGACGCTTAATTTAAGCGGCAATGGTAGGCCCAAAAAACCCTAGCAAGAAAATCCCCATGCTTGTCGTGCCTGACCCGTTTCAAACGGCCTTTTTCTTTGTAAAGCAACTTGTTAATATATCACGCCTAAAACACTTTGTCAATAGCTTTATCCACAAGTTTATCCACCGATAAATAAATAAAAAGTACTAATCTAGCCTTTTAAAATTAATATGGCTATTATTAGAATAAAAAATAAGAGAACCGGCCTGATCAGTGCGCCAAATACGACTAGATAACTGCCCCAATCTCTTTATAACTGTCTCATTGGGGTGGCCGTAGGTATTGTCCGCACCAACAGAAATAACGGTAATTTGCGGACGAAGAGCTCGTAAAAAAGCGAAACTATTAGCAGAATTAGAGCCGTGATGAGAGGCTTTAAATATTTGCACTGCTTTAAGTAGGCCACTATTTAAGAAAAACTTTTCTCGTTCTTTGCCGGCATCACCAAAAGCGGCTAAAGATAAACCAGCGCAATCAAAATAAATAGCCAGAGAAAGATCATTCTCGTCTTTTTTTTCTAAAAAAGATTCTGGTGGCGGAAAAAGACAGAATAAACAGTCAGGCTCTAATTCGCGACATAAATTCTGGCGTGGATATTTTACTTCTCTCCCTGAAGCAGCGAGATTTGTGAGTAAATCAGCCGAAGCAAAACCTGTTAGGCTTGAAGGTAAAAATATCTGGTTAATATCATAGCGAACAGCTATTTCCGGTAAGGCGGTAAGATGATCAGCGTGCCCATGACTAATAACTAAAATATCAATTATTTTTTTGTCAAAACCGAGCCAGCGCCCTAAGTGATAAAGAGCTGACCAATCCGGTCCACCATCAACTAAAATTATTTTGCCTTTTGGCGTTCTTAAAGCAAAAGAATCACCTTGGCCAACATCAAAAAATATCGCTTCTGCTCGATTAGGAGAAGAAGTTGATGAATAAAAAATAAAAGAAAAAATGATAGCAGATAATAAATAAAAA
>CAIZYV010000004.1 GCA_903937325.1 Candidatus Falkowiibacteriota bacterium
ACATTATGCATAACCCGACCAAAAATCAAGCTAGGCTTATCTTCAGGGGCAGGAATTTTCAAAATAAAAGCAAATTTATATTGCAGGGGGCAATTATCATAAGCTGCTAATTGAGAAAAGGAAAAACGTTTTGGCAATTGATCAATTTTTAATTCTTCCTGTAAAAATTGTGCCCCTTCCGCTGCTAAATCACGCCAAAGTTCATTAGGGCTTCCGGTGCTTGTGGATTCTGTCGCAACTAAGCCAGCTTCCTCAAGAAAACGCGAAGCCTTTTTGGCGCGCAAGCCGCCGCAATCTTTAGCGCTGCTTAAATAAAGCTCTCTTTTTGCCCTGGTTAAAGCAACATAGAACAAGCGCCGCTCTTCTTCTAAATGATCATCTTTGGAGGACACTAAAATTTCTTTTACTAAGCCGGCCGGCAGAGGAATTTTTTCACCGCGATTAATCGTCGGAAACTTCTTATCCGCGAGATTAACCAAAAAAACGTAAGGAAATTCCAAGCCTTTAGCGGCATGGATGGTCATCACTTTTACACATTCTGAGTCGGCAAAATCTAAACGTAAAGAACCACTATCCCCGGCCTCAAGCTCTAAATTCATCGCCTCCATAAAATCCGCCAAGCGCGTTTCCGGAGCACATTCCTCAAAATGCTTTATTTTTTGATAGAACTGATTAAGATAAGAAAATATTTCCTGATCGCGATCAATATCCAGAGATTTTATCAAACCAGATTCTTCCACAAATTTAAAAAACAAACGACTCGGCAAAGTTCCAGCGACTAAAGCCGAATGATTTTCTACCAGCTGTAATAAGCGCTTAATCGGCAAAATCGCTTCCGGGCTCAAATCGGAAACAGACTCAGATTTCTGCAGAGTTTCAAACAAAGACAAGGCTTTGCGCCGGGCAAAACGATTAAGACTGATTAAATCCGTATGGGAAATCTTAAAAGGCGCGAGATTTAAAACTCTAAATAAAGCCGGCGACTCATGATAATTATCCAAAAGACGCAAATAAGCTAAGCAGTCTAAAATTATCGGCTTATAATATAAGCCGCGCAAAGAAACAAATTGGTTAGGGATGCCGCGGCGGTTTAATTCTTTAACAAATAAATCAGCCGTATCGTTGGAACGGGCAAGAATGGCAAAATCAGACCATGAAGCCGTTGATTGCTTCTGATCGCGTTGATATATTTCTAAGATTTTATCAGCAACAAAACTTAGCTCGTCCTCCTGTCTTTCTAAAAAGAAAAATACCGGGGAATTACCTTTATCAGCATCAGCGCTACTAGCACGTAGGGCTTTATTAATTTTTAATTTATCTTCTAAACGATTCGGATTATTATGTTTAATAAAACGATAAGCAAGATCAAGAATATCTTGGCGAGAACGGTAATTATCCGTCAAAATTATTTCCACTGCTTGCGGAAAATCATCTTTAAACTGCATGATATTAGCTAAAGATGCTCCTCTAAAACGATAAATTGCCTGATCATCATCGCCAACGACAGTTAAATTATTATTTGGCGCTGATAGTAATTTAACTAATTCATACTGAGCCCAATTAGTATCCTGGAATTCATCGACCATTATATAAACAAATTTTTCGCGATAATATTGCAAAATATTCGGCCTGCTCTGCAGAAGTTTGAGAGCATAAATTATTAGATCACCAAAATCCAATAAGCTATTATCTAAAAGTAATTGATTATAAACTTGATATGCTCCCGCTAATTCTTGTAAACGGCCTTTTTCCAAAATATCATTTTCCTCATCTTCATCAGACTCCTCAGCCGATTTTTTTTGAAGAGAAGAATTTTCCGCTTGATCCTGACTGGCCGAGATTTTCTCGACATAAGCCAAATAATCAGAAGTCGAAATATTTTCATCTTTCAAGCGAGAAAAATGCTTCAATAATTCAGCAATAAATTTTGTCGGGTTTCCCAGCGGACGATAATAATCTAAATTAAACTGGTTTAAATTCTTTTTAATAAGCATCCATTGCTCCGTAGCGCTCAGTACACGAAAATCAGCTGGTAAACCGATATCTAAAGCATGCTCACGTAATAAACGCTCGCAAAAACTATGGAAAGTATTAATCCACAAATCAAGATAACCATAAGGCAAAAGACGATCAGCCCGTTCTTCCATTTCTTGAGCCGCCTTTTCCGTAAAAGTCAGAAGAAGAACGCGATCACTGCTCAATTTTTCGCTCGATAAAATATCGGCTAAACGATTAACCAAAACCGTCGTCTTGCCTGTACCAGCACCAGCCACAAGTAAAAGAGGACCTTGGCGATGTTCAACCGCCTTCAGCTGATCACTATTTAATTGCGCGCTTTTAGCCGCCATATTTTAGAAATTTAAAATTTTCTGCAGACTTTTTTTATCTGATGCAGTAATCGGTCCGATAATAGCAAGATTCAAACCGTTATTTGTCATAATCTCAGCGGCTACCTGCCGAATATCTCTGACCTGCAAAGCACGCACGCGCTTGCTTAACTCTTCTGGGGTAATAAAAGTGGAGCGTAAAATCGCCTGGCGACCATACCAAGTTGCCACTTCATCACTAGTTTCTAGTTGCATTAAAAGTCGGCCAGTAACTAAATCCTTAGCTCTCGATAATTCTTCTTCACTAACATCTTCTCGAGCAATTCGGCGATATTCCTCTAAAATAATATTTAAAGAAGCTTCGGCCTTGCCTTTAGCAATACCGGCCTGCGTGCTTAGATAACCGGAATCAGAATATAACTCCGCTGAGGTCTTTACATAATAAGCCAGGCCAGATCGTTCCCGTAAAGAAATAAAAAGACGCGAACTCATCGAACCACCCAAAATGACACTCAACAATTTTCAAAGACATTAATTGCAGAAGGAGTTGGATATAGATTTCAACTAGAAAAAACAAAACTTATTGTGAATGTTGGATATACAAATCC
>CAIZYV010000005.1 GCA_903937325.1 Candidatus Falkowiibacteriota bacterium
AATTAATTCCGGACAACCAAGAAAGCGAGCAAAGTTACGGTTACGCAAATCATAAGCAACATTTATCGCTGGAGTCAGCGCTCCAGCTGATAAAACACAAGAATGTAACATCATACCAATAACTAAATCAAGCTGGCCATAAGCACCCTTCTGCCGAGATGGCGTTTCATCAAGCAGAATTAAATTCTTAATACCCAATTCCGGGTAAATTGCGTCTTCGCCGGGGTGATGTTTAAGATAATAAACAGAAGCTTGATAATTTTTTTGAAAATATTCAGCCGTTTCTCTATAAGCGCGTAAAATATCCTCGCGCCACTCGCCGAAACCAAGCCAGCCAGAATAATTTAAATTAAGACCCAATTTAAAGCCAGGTTTTAAAGCCTTAAGAGGAGATTCCTCAGATAAGAGCAGAGCTGGATCACCGATTACTTTAATTTTATCTGCCGGCACGCCATATTTAACCAGAAAACGCTTAGTATAATTTTCACGTATGCCGAGCAAATCGGCGCGATTAGCCAAAGCTATCAAGCTGTCCCGATCTTTTTTTCGCAAAGACGGAGCGCCCACTTCCCGAATATAACCGACACCGAAAACAACCAAGGGTTTTTTCAGTCCGGCAATCATCTTTAAAGAAAAGGGCAAAAAATAACGATAAAAAAGACCGCCGCCGCCCATCACCACTAAATCAGCGGTATTCAAACTCGCCAAAGTCTTAGCATCATACTCTTTTAAAGTTTCCACCGGATAATCAACGATGATAGCGGTAGGAAAAGATACTTTAAGTAATTCCTGCACAGCCAAAACAATAGCTAAATCGCCTTTATTCATTTTATCCCAAACATGGATATGAGCTATTTTAATTTTTTTGACAGGCATAGGAAAATACTAAGATTAAGAAAAAGACAACAATAATATGATTATAGCGCAAAGAGCGCAAAAAAACAGGGCTTAGGCAAAAAAAGACCCGCCAGGATCTGTAGGGCGAAGAATATTTTTGTATATAGATTAGATAGCACCTAAAAGATCATAAAGCCGCCGATACTCTGGCGCCGAAGCTGCCCAAGACCAATCTTGTGCTCTCCCCGCCGCTTGCAAAGATAAATATTCGGTCTGGTTTTGATAATATAATTTCAAAGCTTTTTCTAAAACATTAGCGAAAGAAACGGCAGAATAATCTTTAAAAACCAGTCCTGTCTTATTATTTTGCACCGTATCTTTTAAACCACCGGTCGCACGAACAATCGGGACTGCGCCGTAACGCATGGCAATCATCTGCGTCAAGCCACAAGGCTCAAAACGCGAAGGCACAAGAAAATAATCGGCCGCCGCATAGAGATTATGGGCTAAAGATTCATCAAAAACATTAATAACCCTGATCATCTCCGATAAATTTTTACTTAAATCAGCAACTAGTTGTTCATATTTTTCTTCGCCGCTGCCTAAAAATACTAATTGAAAAGGATAACGTTTGGCTAAACGGTGCAAAGAAGCGCTTTTAAAAAGATCTAGGCCTTTCTGATTAGAAAAACGAGCGATAAAAACAAACAAAGGCTCAGTGGAAGCTGGAAATTGTAAATAAGATCTAATTGCTTCCCTGTTTAAATATTTGCCTCGCTTAATATCAGCTGTTTGATAATTACGCAATAACAATTTATCTTTAGCAGCGTTAAAGACATCGACATCTAAACCATTTAAAATTCCGACCAGATCGCGGCGGCGGCGATATAATAATTTCTCCAAACCCTGCCCATAAGCGCGCGTTAATATTTCCACAGCGTAATTTGGGCTCACTGTTGTTATCTTATCCGCTGCCAAAATACCAGCCGCTAATAAATTAAACCAGTCGCCTTGCTTATTCTTAGCATCAGAAGAAAAGTCTGATGGACGAAAAGAAAAAGCCTCAATATTTTTCAGTGAAGACCAGCCTTGATGCTGAAGATTATGAATAGTTAAAACTAAAGCGGGGCGGTTCTGCCTTGATAAGGAGGCTAATTCAACAATAATCGGAGCGGCATGAAAATCATGAGCATGGATAATATCGGGATGAAAAGGCAAGTCGGAAAGAACGGCTAAAACGGCCCGGGAAAAGAAAAGATATTTCTTCACACTATCACCTTCATAAACGCCACCGGAAAAATAAGTTTTATTACCAAGGAGATAAAAAATAGTTTGTTTAATTCTGAGTTGATAAACATTAATTATTTCCCGTTTCCCCTCAATAGAAATTTTAAAGGAAAAAATTTTTTGACCACCAAGTTTTCGCCAAGAAATACCGGCATGAAGAGGTATTATAACCCGCGCATCAATACCTTGTCCGCGTAAAGCCGCTGGCAAAGAGCCTACAACATCAGCCAAACCACCGACCTTTGCTAAAGGCGCGGCCTCAGCCGCGCAAAAAAGGATTTTTTTCTTCATTAAATTATTAATCTTGGGCATGTCGCTTATTACTTATATTATTTTTAATTTCTTGGATGGCGGCAGCCGCTTTTTCCGGTTCACAGTTATGTTTTAAAAGCCAAAAGGTCGCCGTCCTAATCGCTGTCCAGCGATAATAGAGATCAATGCGTGCTTGTAGACCCTGATCTAAAGATAGGCCAGCGGCTTGAAGATAAGCATCAAGAAAACGATGTTTCATTTCTAAAGCAAAAGTATGATCATCTAAATTACGAATAATTTTATACTCTAACTGCTGTAAAAAAGCACCAAGATCACGGGCAAAATCAGCCGGACAAAAATCGGTAAAATCGATAATCCCGATCTTATGCTCACCGACAGCAATAATATTTTCCGGATGCGCATCGCCATGGATAAGCCAGCGCTTATCTGTATTGGCAAAAAAAGTTTCTTCTTGAGCAATAAAATCCTCATAGAAAGCAGCAATATCATCAACGTAAGCACCCTTGAAACGCTCTTTAATTTCTTTCACAATCATATCGCGCCCAGGAACAACACTCCGCAAGAAACGATTATCTTCACTGAATATATCCATATCGGCTGGCAAATCAACAGCGTGTAAACGTGCTAAAAGTCTGGCCGCCTGTGCCACCATTGCTTCAATCTTATTACGCTCACCATCCTTAATAAAATTAAGCAAATTTTTCCCTTCAATCGCGCGATAAAAAGTACCGTTAAACTCTCGAGAATAAAATAGGGGGCGCGGTAGAATTATTTCTTGATCGGCCAAGCCGCTGCGCCAGAGAAAATTCAAGACTTTATGCACCACTTCTCTTGGTTCACTGCTATGAGCTGAACAAACGATCTCTAATTTTTCTTCCCCACCATCTTGACGAGCAAAAACAACGCGATAAGCAATCACGACATGATAGGTTGTCTCCCAAATCAATTTTTTATAAGGCTTGATATGGAGACGGATAATCTCTTTAAAATCAGGATAGAGCGGCAAAACTTCCTTGGTCAGCAAATCGCGCGCTACCGGTTCAGAAAAAAGAGCTAAAATCTTGTTCATAAATAAAGCCGCCGAAGCGTAATAAAAAACTATTTTTTAAAAATATTTCTGCCAATGCCGCCGCCATAAGCGAAAGCGAATCCGAGACAGTAATTTTTCCGCCACTACTTTTTCCCGACTACTTCTCTTATCTTGCAAAGAGCGAACAGCTCGAATTAAATCATTTAAACCATTTTCCACCTCATCCGGATTCCAGGCTTTTGGACCAAAATTCTGAAAAAAATCCCGTCCACTCGCCCACCAAAACATACAACTAGCCAAACCACGATCTAAATGCCAACGATAGGCGGCATAATTAACATCATTATTATATTTTTTCCCAGCCGCTAAAATTATATCTGCTAATTTCCACAAATCCTTCTGCAAACGATTATGAGGATTGCGCCAAACAGCAAAAACCTGGGAACGATCCTGAGACCTGTCAGTCTCCCAAGAAGCCGATTGGAAAATAAGGGGCTCGGTTTTAGCGGTAGATAAAAAATCAGAGATAGTCGCCGTTTGTAAATCAGGCAAGGAGACCATTTTTTCTAATTTCGCCGTCGGATCTTCATGGCGCAAGCCGTAAAGCTCAGCGTCAGTTGCGGTGACTAGTAATGAGGGCTGGGAATTATGATCAGATAATTTTTTAATCAAATCTGGTATATACGTATTGGAATAATCGCGCTGACGCACTAAAACGCGCAAATCACTATTAATATCTAAATAAGCAGCCTGCTCTCGCGGCATTGCCTTATCTGGCAAAGAAGCTTCATCTAAAATCAACCAGCTATAGCCACTTTTTTTAAGTAGCTGAGCTAAAACTGGAGTATAGGCCATCTCCGGCAGAAAAAAACCGCCACCACGTAAATCAACACCTAAAATATCCGCCGTAATCTCTTCTTGTCTTTTAATCTGATATAAAATTTCTTCTTCCGGCAAAAAAGGAAGAAAGCCGTGATAGGCAGCTGAACCAACTAACTCTAAGCGTCCCGACTTTACCAAAACACGCCAACGCGCCAGTAAATCAGTAAAACCATCATCGCGTAGACGCTCTAAAAGACAGCCACTGATATTGGCGGTGAAGTGCAAAGCAGGGTGTTCTTCTAAAAGACGCGTCAAGCGTAAATAGCTTTTATCCACTGCTTCTTTGATTCTTTCCGACTGGCTGTTGGCCGGTTGGTAAAGATGAATGAAATTCAACCACAACATAATTTATAAACGTTTAGCCCGGCGATAAAGCTGAACATATTTCTTTGCCGGAATTTCCCAGCTGTTTGACTGCTTCATAGCCTGACTAACTAGCGCTTCCCAGGAACCGCGATGTTGATAATTTTCTAAACCACGGATAATTGCTCCAAAAAAATCCAAAGGATCTTCTTGCGAAAAAGTAAAACCATTACCACGACCCGTAGCCGGATTATAATCATCAACCGTGTCGTAAAGACCACCGATTCCACGCACAATTGGAATACAACCATAACGCATAGCAATCAGTTGATTAATACCACAAGGTTCGTGATTAGAAGGAAGTAAAAACAAATCGGAAGCAGCATATAAAGATGTTTCTAACTTCTCATCAAAAGGCAACCAGACTAATTTTCGTCCAAATTTTTTCTGCAATTTTTTCAAAGGTTGAATATATTCTTTGTTGCCATCACCCATAAAAACAAGCTGAACATCCAAGTGCAGAAGTGAAGGTATAATCTTTAATATAAGATTAAAGCCTTTCTGAAAAGTAACACGCGATGTCGTACAGAGCATCGGTGTAAGAGAGTCTTGAGGTAACCCGACGCGCGCCTGCAAATCAATTTTATTTGCCTTCTTAGCGGCTAAGCGGCGGCCCAAGGAACTAGCGCCATATCTTTGCACTAAGCCTTCATCTTTCTCAGGGTTATAAGCATTATAGTCAATGCCATTAACAATGCCGAAAAGACGATCGGAACGATTACGCAATATTTGATGCAAATCCTGGCCGAATTTTTTTGTCATTATTTCTGAGCGATATTGTTCACTCACCGTATTAATCACATCGGCAGATAAAATCGCCCGCTTAGCAAAATTAATATTTTCCAAACGAGAATCACTTAAATGCGGTATTGCTCCTCGACCATAATCTTTCTCATCATTCGGCACTTCCCACCAATTATGTCCGAATTGAAAAATCAAATTATGAATCGTAAAAATCGTGCGAGCATTTTTTAAAGTCTTCGAATAACGAAAATCATGCTTGAGATAATAAGGAATAAGGCCAGTCTGCCAGTCATGGCAATGAATAATATCTGCTTCAAATTTCAATAAAGAAAGAAGCTTTAAAGCGGCAACATCAAAAACTAAAAAGCGAGCATTTTCATGGCTCGAACCATAAAGACGCTTATGTTTAGAAAAATATTTAGGGCATTCAACAAAATAAACAGGTAAGTCTTCCATTAATTGACCTTGCCAATAATTAACGCTGATGCTTTCGGTGGAATTAAGACGCAAAACCACATCCGCAAATAACAATTTCAATTTATATTCCTGCTTATTAATCGCCTTAGCGTATAAAGGCGTAATTAAACAAACGTCATGGCCGAGACGTCTCAAAGATTTAGGCAAACTGCGCGCCACATCGCCTAAGCCGCCCGTTTTAGAAAACGGAGCAACCTCAGAAACGATATGCACGATTTTTAAAATCTTTCCCATAAATAATTAGTAACGACGCTGATTAGCTCCGCAAATAGCGATAGCTAAAGCGTCGGCGGCATCATCTGGACGCGGTATTTCTTGTAAATTTAAAATTAGCTTAACCATTTTCTGTACTTGCATTTTTGAAGCTTGACCGTAAGCAGAAACAGCTTGTTTTACCTGTGTTGGCGTAACATCGATAATCGGAAGACCAGCCTGATTAACGGCCAAGAGAGCAACGCCACGCGCCTGTCCAACGATTAAGGCCGTGCTGACATTCTTATTAAAAAATAACTGCTCAATCACGACAGACTGGGGACGATATTTTTTAAGCAGGCCTCGCAATTCAAGATAAAGCTGCTCTAGTCTAGCCGGTAAAGGCTCTCCAGCAGGTGTCTTAATCGAGCCGTAAGCCAAACAAGTCAAATTAGAACCTTTGACGCGGATAAAACCATAGCCGGTATCGGCAATACCGGGATCTAGACCTAAAACTATTTTTTCCATAGATAATTAGGATAAGCCTTAATTGGCTAGATTGGTATAATAGTCGCTCACATCCTCGTTATCTCCTAACTCTTCTAAAAACTTATTGGCCCTTTCTTGATCTTCGGCGCTAAGCGATAGCTTCTCTTTAGCGACATATTCTATTTCAGCGGAAGCCGACTTTAGGCCTTTAGTTTTACAAAAATCTTGCATTCTCTGAAAATCAGCCAGAGACGTATAAATAGTCAATCCTTCGTCGGCTTGATCAAGATCGCGAGCACCATTATCAATCAACTCCAATTCGA
>CAIZYV010000006.1 GCA_903937325.1 Candidatus Falkowiibacteriota bacterium
GCGATTATAAAACTCAAGATTGTTAAGACTTGCCAGCTTCTGCCCCAAGGGTTCACGCAAGCGAAAAAGATGATGTAAAAAAGCTTTTGAATATTGGCGCAATTCTGGCATATTGCTACTAGCATTAATCGGTGAGAAATCACGAGCAAAAGACGCATTACTAATATTATACGTGCGATAAAAATCTGGATACTTTTGCAAAGGACCAATGTCGGCGGCTGGTTTTTTAAAAGCCTTAAAATTATCTTTAAAAACAAAGATTTTACCATGCCTTCCTTCTCTGGTTGGAATAACACAATCAAACATATCCCAGCCCATCAAATAACAACGATAAATATCTTCGGGGGTGCCGATGCCTAAAGCAAAACGCAAAGAATTTTTAGGTAAAAAAGAAGCGGTCTTATAAAGAGTCTCGGCTAGAAAATTACCGTCTTTATCAACCGGACGAGCACCAAAACCGTAACCGTCAAAACCAATTTTAATTAGTTCTTCCGCGCAAAAGCGACGCAAATCTTCAAAATCCCCTCCCTGCACCACCGCAAAAAGAAAAGGGCGATGATCTTCGGTTATTTTTCTTTTCTTTAGTTGTCTTTGATACTCAGCTTTACAGCGTATCGCCCAGGCTAAACTTCTATTAACTGCTATTTCTAATTCTTTTCTCGGCCAATCATTAGGAGGACAATCATCCAGGCAAACCATCATATCGACGCCGAGATCAAATTGAATTTGAATAGATTTCTCCGGCGTTAATTCATGAGCCGAACCATCGATAGGCGATTTAAAAGAAACTTTATCATTATCAATCTTACCTAATCCTTTCGAACGATGAATTAAAGAAAAAATTTGAAAACCGCCAGAATCAGATAAGAGAGGGCCTCGCCAATCCATAAAACGATGGACACCTTTAGCCTTTTTAATTATTTCTATGCCCGGTTGCAAATACAAATGAAAAGTATTTACCACCATCGCCTCTGTCCGTGCTTGCAAAGCATCACCGCTAGTATTGCTTTTTACAAAGGCACGTGTAGCATCGGGCATGAAAAAAGGAGTATTTAACACACCGTGCGCAGTCTTTATTTTACCTCGGCGCGGATAGGTAGCCGATTTAGATACTTTGAATTCGGACATAAATTATTCTACTCGACCATTATTAGAAAGACCCGCAATTTCATCATCTTCTAATTTAGTAGTTTTTGCTTGTATTTTTCTTTGTAAATCTGCTTTAGTGACAGCATCTACGGCCGTGACCAAGCTGCCGGAAGATAAGACTAAAATTTTATTGCGATCGCTTTCAGTCGGAGTAATATTTATATTAAACTCGGCGTCAGCTCGATAAACAGATAAAGGTAAAAGCCCAAGTCGCCACACTACTTGATTATTTGCCTGATCATAAAAAATATCACCAACATTAGTATTGGCACCGCCAGCGAAATTAACACCCGCAGGTAAATCCATGCTCACTTTTAAGTTTTCTAGGTCGTGGAGATTATTCTTAATCGTCCAAAAAACTCGAACGCTAGTGTTTTCACCAACCCGCGGAGGCAAAGGACCCGAGCCAACGGGTAAATTATCCTCATTAAAATAAAGAATTTTTTCACTTAAAGATAAATCGCTATTTAAAGGGCTTTTAATTGTATTGCTTTTATTATCATCACCGCCTTGACTCTGATTATTTAAACCGTATTGAGCATAGCTTGTAATTATGGCTTCCGCACCTAAATTATTTTCATCAAAAGCTTTAACCGGCACAGAAAAATCAATACTACCAGAACTTCCTGGCGCTACTTCAGCTAAAGCCGACAATTGTTCCCTCGTCCAAACAATCGCATTACCGGCAACGCTACCACCAAGCGGGTCATGAAGCGAGGACCATCGGACTAAATCGCCTTTAATGACCGCCATTAAGACTAAATCGCGGAGAGTGGAATCGCCATTATTAGAATAGGAGAGTTGATAATTTAAAGTCTCACCAAAATCAACAGGACGATCACTTTTTTCACCGCTTAAAGATAAACTAATATTTAAATCACTCTTCATTATTTCAAAAGAAACTGTTTTTTCCCAAAAAATACGGCGACTACCATCCGCTTCTTTACTAATTAAACGCAAACTTAAATCTTCTTTATCTTGATTTTTAGCTTGCAAAGTAAAGGCAATCGGAATCACAAAAACATTATCGCTACTGGAAGCCAAGTTAGCAATCAACCAACTAGCTTCGCCGGCAGGCTGTATAGTATTTATCAATTCAATCGGAATAGTGCTGACATCTATCGCTGTTTCTTTACCGGTTTTATCTTCACCAACTTTTTCAATCTTAAAATTATCTGACCCAGTAATTTCCAGATAAAAAGAAGATATTTGATTATCCTTAAAGTTATTAAGGCTTAGCCTCAATTCATTATTCTGTCCGATTAAAGCTGTGTTCAAATAATTAATACTAACTCCGAAGCCTAAGCCGGAAATAACCGTATTAGCGCTAGCCTCTTTTTTAAATTCACTGGAAAAATTAGCCGGCGTATAACTTAAATTTGCGGTTACGACATTAGCAGAATCAGCGGGCGCAATTAAGCGACCGCTCACTATTACTCGACCGCTTTCTCCGGCTTGCAAATTACCTAAAGACCAGGAATTAATACCGGAAGCCGCCGGCACGCTTTCACTAATAATAAAGCTAGCAGGGAGAATAACTTCTAGCTGAACTCCGGAAAGGGCCAGTCCACTATCGTTTTGATAAATTAATTCATAAGAAAAAGGAGCACCAGCGATAATTTCTTCCGGCGCTTGTACGCGCAAATTTATTCCCTGCTCGCCTTTTGGCTGTTGAAAATAGTAATAAGCGCCATAAAGACCGCAAGCGATAATCGTTAAAACAAACAAGCGCTTAAAAATCACGAGCAAGCGCAAGCTTTTTCTCTTATTCACTCGGCTGACATCCACAAGTTGGCCACGACCATCGTGATAAATTGCCGATAAATTATCATCCATATCTTCATTAATCACTTCTCTCCTAACCGCTTCTTCAAAACGAGAAACTTCGTCGCTTTCTGGCAAAGGTCTTTCCAAAAAAGAAGCACTACCGTTTTTTTTATCCGGACGTAACACTTTACTTTTTGTTTTTTTAATTACAGGCATAATATTACGAGCAAGCCAAACGATGTTTAAAAACAATCGCAGGCGTTTGCAGACAAAATTCATTTTTCTAACAAAGAAGCGCGTATCATATCTCTATCTAAAACCGCCGAACCATTCCAATCACCAGATTGAGGATAAGACCAAAGCTGTTGCCACGTTAACGGTAAAGATAAAGTAAAATTAATATCTGCCGGACTGGCCCCAGGTTGTTTCTGAATTAAGAGCGAAAAAGGCATAGGGCCATCTTCTTCCGATTCAAAAAAATTACTAAAGCCCTGCCACCAATCTCCGCCCATCTCTTTTTTTAACTGACCAAGACGAAAAGGCAAACGATAGCGAAAACGAACGAGTGAAGTTTCACCAGGGTCAGTCATAACCCAATTGGCAAATACGGTTTTGCCATTTTCTATATATACTTTTGTACCGCTACTCAAATCAACTAAAGCCTTATTTTCAGTAGACGCTAAAAAAGGAAAAACTTCCCATGATTCTTCCGGCTCTTCAAAATAAACTGCCTCGGGAGCGCGAAAACCGCTAGCAGATAATAGTTGGCTGCCCTCGGGTACATAAACACGCAGCCAGTCGACATTACGAACACCGCTTAAAATTTCATTTTTAATCCCAGTATGAGCACGCTTAATTGTCAAAGTATCAATAATACTGCCATCACTTAATACTTGAATGTCGTGTTCTATTTTCTCTACCATACGACGATCGCTTTTCTGACCAGCAATATTAGTATGAGCAACCAAAAGATAATCAAAACTACTGCGAGCCATGGCACCATCAAGACCATAACGTCCAGCCTTAGCTTGCAAGCCTGGATCATTAAAATAAAGCATGATATTTTTAGCACTAAGGTTGCCTTCTAAAGCAGACAATAAGTCCGGAATATTTTCCACACTAAGTACTTGCGGCAATTTATCCATTATTCTTGTCATCAAATCGCCGATAATTTTCTTAGGCTGATTCTTTGGACTATCAGGAACGGTCGCCATTTCTAGCGGATATTTCTTGATAAGATTATCTTTTTCGACAGTCGTTTGCAGTAAATCCCAAAAATTATCTGCATCAATCGTTAGACCATATTCTGCCTGCATATCAATCGGACCGCTTATTCGTAATAAATCAGCTAAAACATCGGGGGTAAAGCTAATTACACCATCAACGGTCGGACCATCACTTTTTTCATAAAACCACATTAAAGCTCGAGCGCTAGTCGGCCAATCCGGCCACCAATTTGCATCCCAAAAAAACCAGCGCGGACTGACTAGCCAGAGAGGTTTTGGCGACTGGACAAAAGTTCTCATACCAGCCTCCGTATCATAAGAACCACCGGCCGGCACTTCTAATTTTCTAACCCGGCCATCACGAATATCAACTAAAGCGTAACTACCAAAAAATCCGCCGGCACCTCTCATTTCGGCGTTATTTTGGAAAACAAGTAGATAACGTTTATCCTGGCTAACTCCTAAAAAATCTTTAATCTCGCGAGCGGAGCTTAAAAGAGAGCTTAAAGCGGATACTGCTAAATCAGATTGGCTACGAAAAGAAAGAAAAGGCTGACGATATTCAGAGGGCAAATTATTTTCATCTATGCTATATAATTGCTTCTGAAGCTCCTTGGCACTTTCCAGGGCTAAGGCGCCATGCTCTACAAAAACATCGATTAACTGGCCCCAGCTTTTATTTTCATCTTTGTTTAAAAGAACGGCAGCGGCATCACTCAAATGTTGCCCGAATGTCGCTCCAGCCGCCCCAGCTGCTAAAAATTGCTTGCCCGAAGAGGCTAATTTTATCTTCGGATCATTAGAAAAAGATGCGAGTGCTAATAAATAATCATCGACTCTATTTAATTCTTGCTGAGCAGAAGTAAAATCAACAGCCGCTCTAGCAAAGCTTGAGCCAGCAACATTTAAATCAAAGCGCGATGCCTCCTTAGAGGCTATTGCTAAATTATCAAAAGCAGACATAGCGCGACTGATAACGTTATTTTTCAAACTATAGATTTCTAAAACCTTGAAATAAGACAATAATTTAAAAGGTAAAATTATAATAATCAAGGCAAATAAAAAAGCTAAAGCGGAACGATACCAGGAAATTAAATATTTTTCTTTTTTTTCTGGTTTTTTCACAATATTTAGGCGCAAATATCGTAAACGACGATAACGCAAAGCCGCAATTTTAGCAAAAGAGCGACTTTCTGAGAAATGAAAATTTTTCTTAAAATACCGACATCCAAATGGTAAACAATAAAAATTCGCTCGCTTCTTCTGATTAAATACAAAAAATTGCGACCAAAAAATACCGAGACGGATATTTTTAAATATATTGTTCGACGCCAATGGTTTTATCTTTGTCGGTAAAGCTAAAAAATTAAGTTTAGAAATATTATCCTTCTTTAGCGTAAATGAAAAAAATAATTTTTGAAAAAATGAAGGACCTCTTTTTACTACTGTTTTTTTTACCGCTATTTCTTTCGCGGCAGGCTTAGAAATAGACTCCGACTTAAATTGACGCAAATCAACAACAAAAGAATCCGATTGGCGGATATAAGAATTGGTTATTTTATTATTATTTTTTTGGCCGATCATGAATAAAATTATTATTGCAAAATTTGGCGATAAATATCTAAAGTCATTTTGGCACATTCTCGCCAACTAAATATTTTTACTCTTTCATAACCTCTCACTACCAGCTGATGACGATAAGCTTCATCGTTAATCAAGTAATTAAGCTTCTCCAACATATCTTTTTTATCGTAAGGGTTAAAATACATTGCCGCTTCTCCGATAATTTCTGGCAAACTAGCCTGATCGGATGAGGCCACTGGACAACCAGCAGACATCGCCTCTAAAGGCGGCAAGCCAAAACCTTCATATAAAGAAGGAAAAACATAAACAAGGGCTTGTCGATATAAAAATCGCAAATGATTATCAGGTACATAGCCTGGGAAAATAACGGAAGCATTAGCCAAAGAAGAACATAAACCTAAATTAATTGCCTTTATTTTAACGCGCTGGTAAAAATAATCGTCTTTACCAACCATCACCAAAGATAAATTCGGCTGGTGCTGGCGCAAAGAAGCAAAAACAGAAACCAAGCTTTCTAGATTTTTATGTGGATAGGCATTGCCGACATACAGAAGAAATGGACGTCGGATACCATAAAGGGAAAGAATATTTTCAGCATCAGTAATTGTGTCCTCAGAATCATTAACTAAATCAGCTACGCCCTCGTAAGTAACTGCTAATTTATTAGGATCGGCATGAAACTGATTAATAATATCCTGACGTGTAAATTTAGAAACTGTTATAATCTTACTGGCTCGACGCACTGCCACACTAATAATAAAACGATAAGCCGCTTGTTTGAACCAATATAAAATAGCTGGCAACATAGAAGCACGACGACTAGGAAAACGGGTTAAAATTAAATCATGGATTGTGACAACAAAAGGGATGGAGCTAAAAATTGGCACATTAAAATGAGGAAAATGCACTAGATCTAATTTTGCCTTCTTTAAAATGAAAGGAAAGAATAATTGCTCCCGCCAAGAATACCAACGCAAAGAGACTAAACGTTTTTCCACCAAAGGATTAGTACTGGAGAACTCTTCTATATTATCCGGGCTTAAAAAAATGACATATTCAAATTCCTGTTCTAATCCGGAATCAAGATTGATTATATTATCGATAACTTCTTGAACATAGCGCCCTAAGCCCTTGCCTAAAGGACCGTAAAAACGAGCATCAATGCCAATGCGACGGCGTTTTTTAGGGGAAATAGACATTAAACAAATGGTAAATTTTCTGGCAAAGAGGAATCCGACTCTGATGTATTATTATCCGAAGAATTCGCTAATTCTTTAGACTGTATATTCTGCAAAATTTCGGAACGAAAAAATTCCGATGTTGAACCGCTGATATCACTAACAATTGGCAAAGAAGAGGGAGCGTCAGCTTTACGCCCGGGAGCCTTTTGAATCATCGGCGCTTTTACATTCGCTTCAATCGGGAAATGCCAGAGTGTTGCTAATTCTTCTATATTAAAAACGCCAGCATTACGACCAGCTGTATCTTCACGAGAGACATAATTTCTTATCATCGAATTTTTCTTCTTCAATAATCGAACATTCTTATTAAAATAAGCGGTTTTAGTCATGGTAATACTGACATCGGGCTTAAGATTATTAAGATCTAAAGCAGCAAACTGCTTCATATAGCCAACCATACCATTCACCGCCTTGCTGCGATCAATTATGTCTTTGCGGGCGATATAAACCACTCTTATTTTAGCTTCAAAACCCAGTTTGGATGATTTTAATTGTATAGATTCAATCTGTTTTTTTTGTTTTGGAGTAAGTTCCATCATCGACAAGCCCTTACCCTCATCTTTCTTAACTTCAATGTCTCCCCAAATACTATAGATAACTTCACTCGCCTCTCCTATCCATTCAATTAATTTTGAACTAATGCCTTTAACCGCTTTTTTCTTGCCTAGAATTTTATCAACTATTTTATCCATCGAATCCATCCAATCAAAACCAATTGGTATAATGATAATTTGCATCCAAAGCTGCTCGCCTTCACGTAAAGAGCTATAAAGATCCATTAATGAGGCCATCGGATCCTTAAACTGAGTCTCAGATTCACCAAACTTATGTTCAAACTCTTGATACAATTTAATCGGAAAGGCGGAATTTTGAGCCTGCATAAATTCTACCCCCCAAACGTCATACTCTTCATCTGGGAAATGATGAGGAACGGTGCTAACGTAATCATCAACTTCGGAAATTTCTGCATCTGGATACTGAGAATAAACGGAAGTTTCAATCAAGTTACGAAATTCTATCGGCATTCTTATTAAAAACTGAGTATAGCCTTCTAGACTAACAATTTCGTAACTAAAAGAAACTTGAAATTTACCTTCAAACCATTTTTCAAAAAAATTAATTGAGCCGTGGGCGCCAGCCAAATAGGTAAACATATTTTCCGCCGCTTTTGGCGATTGCTCGTTACCCTTGGGAATATCAATAGCTAAAAGAATGAATTTTAAATTTTTAGCCCCCCACTGCCGGCGGATATGCTGAAGATAAAGAAGAGAAAAGCCATACAGAAAAATAACGGCTATAATCATCCAGCCGATATTAAGAAAAAATACCAAAATCATTTGCTCAACCGGCAGGCTAAAAAATGCTTCCAAACGGCTTGTATCAATGGTGATTTCCATAACAAAATTATAAGAGCTGATGACTCTCTAAGCACCAAGCTTTATTTAAATATTTTAGCATAAATTCCGAAAAACAAAAACCGCCTCATCAAATGAGACGGTTATAAGCAATGCTCTAAAAAATAAATTAAACCTTCTGCCATTCGCGCAATCCATACATGCCACGGCCAGTTAAAATATAGCGATCATCTAAAATTAATTCATTATGAACAGTGGCCGGATTAGCATTTTTATGATCAAATTTAACCTCATTTATTTTAGAGGCTATTTCCGTAAAATGAAGCGGTTGGCCAGAATTCTTTAAAACCAAGTATATTTTGTCATTAATCGTCTTGGGCTTGATTTCTTGCCAATCGTTCTTTCCCCAGTGACCAAATTTATTTTGCTCTAGATTTTTGACAGTCTGCAAGAAAGAATAAAGAATTTTATCATCATTAATCATCTCTGCTTTGTCCGGGAAAACCTGGCTCTTAAAAACCTGAGTAATATCGATATCATCATTAGCGACTAATTTTTCTTTAAAGCCTGGATATGTTTGTAGTTGCTTGAGTAAATCTAATAATTCTTCGGTATTTAAAGTCTTATTAAGAGAATCAATCTTAGCGATCATATCACGGGATAGATTTTCAAAATGATTAATAGCGCTGTCTTTAGTCTTTACAGAAGCATTAAAATCATCAGAATCAGGTAAAAGATCAAAATCATCGCCTAATAATTTAGATAAGATAAAATCAAAACGATTCTTATAAATTTGGCGATTTTTTTGATAATCAGGATTATTATTATCCACATTATTACCCATTTCTAAACTCATAACAGTTAAAATCTCTAAGAGAAAATTACGGCGCAATAAACCGCCGTGCTCCTTAAGTAGTTCAGAAATAACACCCTTTAAAACGCTTAAATATTCGCCAAGATTATCAAGACGCTTAATTTTTTTAATACTGGCATTTTCAATTTGGCGAACTCGTTCTCTGGTCAATTTATGTAAATTACCTATTTTTTCCAAAGTTTCGTTCTTTTCGCCATTCAAGCCAAAACGACGGGTCAGGATATCCCGCTCACGTTCCATTAAATCCGAAAAAAGACTATTAACGATTTGAATGGCGTTTAATTTGACTAATTCTTCGCTGCGTTTTTCACGCACGATATTTTCAAGTAAATTTTCCATACAAAGAAAAAATATAGCTAAGCTATATCATAATATTTTTAATCTAAAGTCAATCTATCATAATAATTTATATTAGTCAATACTGCGAAAGATGCGCCAAAGACGAGGATAATTTTTCCAGAGAAAATTAGCGAATATTAAAGAAAATATACTCAAAAATAGTACCTGAAAAATAATACCTAGGCGTGACCAAAAAGATTCCTGAGACCAGTGCTTAATGAAGATAAGGTGTTGGTTAAGAAAAGACCAGGAACGGGACAAGTGACTGCGCTGATGCCAGTCACGCCAAGTACACCAAAGATTATTTTTTACAGCCGCGCTACGATCATGATAAACGATAGATTGCGGCACAAGCTCTGTTTTTAAACCAGCCAAGACAAGTCGATAACTTAAATCGCAATCCTCTTTATACATAAAAAACCTTTCATCAAAATAAAAACCATTTTCTTTAATGCGTTCCAAATCAGCCAGGCGAAACAAAGCAGCAGCACCAGAAGGACCAGCAATCTTTGCCTCATCATGATGCCCGTCGTCTTCCTCTCCCTGCCCTACATCATAAAAACGCAATCCTGATCGCCAGCAGATTCCACAAGAATCTATAATATTCGTCCGTAAAGATTTAGAGAAATCCCAACGATAAATTTTTGGACAAACAGCTGTTAAGTTCGGACGCGCGATTAAATGAGCAAGTAAAATAGACAAAGAATCTTTCTCCAGGCACATATCAGGATTAAGCATCAAAAAATAATCGGCCTTCTCACTTACCGCTTCATTAATAAGACGGTTATAAGCGGCAGCGAAACCGAGATTGCTAGTAAAAGACAAAACGCGAGCAGGAAAAAGAGCGTGACGATTATGATCATCGATCAATAAATTATTGGTATAAGGTCGCTTATCACTATTATCACCGGCCAAAACTAAAATATCGAGCGTTAAACTCGCTAAAGCCTGGTCAAGACTGACTAAAAATTCCGATAAATAACGAGCGGAACTTTCGTTGTAGCATAAAAAGGCAACAACTAATTTCATATCGACATATTTTTATCAAGTTTCTCTTTAGCAAATAATTGCGCGCGCAATAGGCTATCAAAAGTACCAGCATCAAGCCATTCGCCCTTAACCATTGCGACTTCCAATTCCGATTTTTCCAAATACCAATTATTAAGATCGGTTATTTCCAATTCACCGCGAGGACTTGGCTTCAAACTTTTAGCAACATCAACCACACGACGATCATAAACATAGAGACCAGTGACAGCATAATTACTAAGATATTCCTGAGGTTTCTCCACAATTTTTTCTGCTTTCATCTCACTATTAAACTTTACCACCCCAAACCTTTCCGGATCAGGTACGTGTTTGGCAAAAACTTTAGCACCTTGTTTAAAAGAAGAAATATCAACAGCAAAATTATCTTCAAAAATGTTATCTCCTAAAATCATAGCAACGTCTTCCCCTTGAATAAATTTTTCCCCAATAATAAAAGCTTGGGCAAGACCTTCAGGTTTATCCTGAATTTCATAAGTAAATTTTACACCAAATTCCCGGCCACTGCCGAGTAAATTCAAATAATCCCCTGCTCTTTCTGGAGAAATAATAATCAAAATTTCTTTTATTCCAGCCTTAATTAGAGTATCTAGAGGATAATAAATCATCGGGCGATTATAAATTGGCAGTAACTGCTTACTCGTGATTTTTGTTAAAGGCCGCAAGCGAGTACCGCTGCCACCAGAAAGAATAATTCCGCGCATATCAATAAAATTTTAAATTAATAATTATCAAAAATAATCAAGGCCGCAAAGTAGAAAGATATTCATCTAAAGCTTCCTGCCAAGGACGCAAAAGCGGGCGACGGTTATTGGCTAAAACGGAAAAATCCGGTCGTTTAGCCGGACGAGGCCAATCAGCAGGAGAAATGGCCCGTAAAGGAGTGGTGATACCCATTTGCCGGAAAAGATAGCTGGCGCCTTGGTACCAAGTTGCTGGACCAAAATTAATCAAATGATAAATACCGCGGCCAGCCGTCTTATCCTCTAAAAGTAGGCGCGTAGCCATCGCTAAATCGGGCGTGTAAGTAAAGCAACTCATTTCACCATCAACCGCTGATACTTCTTCTTTAGTGGCCGCTAAATCAAGCATCACTTCAAAAAAACTGGGCTTAGCTTGAGGATTAGCGCCTTTTGGCCCGAACAATTTAGAGGTGCGAACAAGATAATATTTTAAACCGGCAAGCGCTCGCCGAGCAATTTCTTTTTCACCACCTAATTTACTGGCAGCATAAATATTTAAAGGTGAAGGCTTATCAGTTTCTCCGTAAGAACCAGCCAGACGTCCGTCACCGCCAAAAACATAATCAGTCGAATAATGCAGCAAAATTGCGGCAGCAGATAAACAATAATCAGCCAGACAAGCCGGCAAATCACTATTTAAACGCCAAGCCAGAGCAGCTTCGGCCTCATCGCTTTCACATTTATCAACAGCATTATAAGCAGCAGCATTAATAATTATCCTGGGTTTAGCGGCTAATAAGCGCAATTTAAGTTCCGCAAAATCTAAAAAATCAAAATCAACTCGATCCCACGATATAATTTCTTCCCCCTGAAAAGCTAGCTTTAATTGTCCACCGAGATTACCGGCAGCTCCTAAAATGAGAATAGACATAACTTGAGTATAACCTAATAAGCTTAAAAATCAAGAAAATCACTCAGATTTTCTGATTCTCAACCAATAAGCGCTTATTGCCAGGATTCTTCCTGACGAATCAGTAATTTAGAAGCTTTTTCCGGTTCCGCCAGTAATTTTTTTGTAACTTTTTCTAGACGTATAGCTTGAGAACCTTTAATTAAAACAACATCCCCCTCAAACAAATTTTCTCGCACAAAAATACCGGCTTCCTCAGCAGTTTCAAAATGAAAAATATGATCAGCCATCATGCCAGCTTCTTTAGCGCCGCGATCAATAATAAGAGAGTTGACGCCTACACTAACTAAGAAATCTATTCCTTGCGCAAAAATTTCCCGGCCGATATTGTAATGAGCTTCTTCCTTATAATTACCAATTTCCAACATATCGCCGAGTACGGCATATTTATACGCCTGTTTATCAACTTTTATTTGACCTAAAACATTTAAAGCGGACAAGCAGGCCTCCGGCGAAGAATTATAACTATCATCAATTAAAAAAGTATGTTTAATGCCAGCGAGAAGTTGCATTCGTCCAGCAGGCAAGCGCAAAGAACGTAAAGATTCGGCAATTTCCATTAAATGAAAACCGAGGTGTAGGGCCACGGACGCAGCCGCTAAAGCGGCATAAATTCCACCTTCACCTAAAATATTAGGCATATTAACAGGGACAATACTGCCCTCGTAATTTAATTTAAAATTAACACCGGAAATTTCATAATTGCCTTGTTGAAATTTATAATTAACATCCTGGGCCAAAAGATCAGCGCCTATCTTAAAACCATAAGTCAAAACACGCGCCGGGCTAACTTCAGCCATAGAGCGCGCCGCTTCATTATCATAATTTAAAACACTTAATCCCTTGAGACTAACGTTTTCAATCAGAACTTGCTTCTCTTTCTTTATTTTTTGCAAAGTACCAAAATAATCTAAATGAGCATAACTGACAGCTGTTATAACGCCAATAGTCGGCGGCGCTAAATCTACTAAATATTTCATATCGCCGGGCCGATCTATGCCCATTTCCAAAACTAAAATTTTAGGATAAGTCGGATCACGGAATACAAACAGTTTTAAAGATTTAATTAATATTTTTAACCAGCCACTAAGAGATTTAGCCGGTGACACCGCTCCAATAATAGTTAAAGGCACGCCAAGCTCATTATTATAATTTTTTAAACTTGCTCGCACCGATAAGCGGGTAGAAAGAACCAAAAAAATCGCCTCTTTGGCGCTAGTCTTACCGATAGAGCCACTGATAGCGATAATTTCCGGACGATACTTCTTTAAAATCAACCGGCTCAATAATTTTAAATACCAACGCAGCAGATAAAGCATAAATAATAATGAACCAGGACAAGAACAAACTATTTTACGTCATCCTGAATTCTTGTTTTAGGAATCTGATAGTATTTAAGCAGAAAATCAGCGACATCATGCCAGAGAGGCACGGCAGTACTTTCGGCAAATTTTGCGCCCTGTGGAGCATCAATTTTAGTCAACATAACTATCTGAGGATTATCAATTGGCACAATACCAATAAAAGTATGGATATATTTATCCTGACTATAACCGCCGGCAGTAGCAATTTGAGCCGTACCAGTTTTACCGCCGATATAATAACCGGGAATTTGCGCTCCCTTAGCATGGCCACTTTCAACAACATTAACCATCATCGCTAAAATTGTATTAGCCGTCTGTCCAGAAATAACTTGACGAACTTGATGAGGCTTAAAAGCTTCAACCTGACCATCGCTATAACGTATCTCTTGTACGATATAAGGCTTCATCAGCATTCCCTGGTTAGCTAGAATCTGATAAGACATCAGCATCTGTAATGGCGTAACTGCTAAGCCCTGTCCGAAAGAAGCAGTGGCAGCATCAATTTCACGAACCTTATTTTTTAAAATATTATCAATATTGCCGGTACTTTCAGAACCAAGTTCTACCCCGGTTTTTTCGCCGAAACCAAAAGCCTGAACATAATCAGCAAATTTTTTCGGTCCAATTTGTTTCATGGCAAAAATAGCCCCGGTATTTAAAGAATTTTCTAAAACAGCATTCATATCAACGACACCATGGGCGCCATAGCTACTAAAATCAGAATTACTAATTGGCTTGGGCCAACCGTTAATCATTATCTGCCCAGTATCATTATAGGTAGTACTAGGGCTAACTTTTCCTTGATCAATAGCTGCCGCCATGGTGATTACTTTAAATACCGAGCCTGGTTCGTATTGATATAAGATAGCGGGATTATTATAAGTTTTTAAATCACGCACCTCTTGATAATTATTGGGGTTAAAATTAGGTACCGAGCACATAGCGAGAATAGCTCCGGTCTTAGCATTAACAGCGATAACGCTGCCGCCATCAGCATTATGCTTAGCAACCGCTGCGTCCAAGGCAGCACAAGCCTGAAACTGAGCGCCACGATCCATCGTCAATATTATATCGCTGCCCGCTTCCGGTTTAACATACTCACGATCATTAACAATAATAGTATTACTAACACCCCTCTCCCCTTTCAGATAACCAGATTTACCTGACAATTCTTCATTAAAAAATTCCTCAAGACCATAACGACCACGAGCTTTTTCATCAACATAACTGACGAAACCAACAATATTGGCCGCCATATTATTTTCTGGATAGAAACGATAACTTTTAAGATTAAAGTCCAAACCTTTTATCACCAGCGCTTCCCCGTCTATTTTGAAAACTACTTTATCTAGACGCCTTTCTAAATCACTGGCCTTTATTTCTTTTTCCGGTGTACTCGCTAAAAAAGCATAAAGAGATAAGAGTTGTTCATCGTTCATCTTGTCTTGCAAAGGTTCGTAAGGATCGCCGGGTTTATCAAATTTTTTCAAATAAGCCTGGATAAAACCTTCTCGAGATTCGTCTAAAAGACGACTCAGAGCAATTTCTTTTAATTCTTGCCATTCAGTCTGCTGCTGTTTGCTAGCCGATAAATCCTGTGCAGCTTTAATACGCGCGATTTTATCCTCTTCGCTGTAAGAGGAAGCGTTAATAGCATCAATTTCCGCCTGTAAAGACAAGCGTCCCTGCTCCTTTAAATCATCTTTGAGATTCGTCTCCAATTGAGGTTTATCAAAAAAAGTAAAAAATTTTTCTGCCAAAATACTCGGATTGACTATATCTTTAGGAATAGCGTAAAGAAAAGCAAAATCCTTATTAGTCGCCAGAGGATAAAGCTGCACCGCACCATTCATTTTTTCGTGCAGCATAATTTCGCCTCTTTCCGGCTGTAATTGACTGGAAATCTGATGTTGATTAGAGGCTAAAGCCAAATACCAATCACCCTGGGCAATTTGCAAAAAATATAAACGATAAATAATTAATCCTAGTAATAAAAAAATAAGCGCCGCAAAGAGGCGCAAACGCGGGTTAATATGAAAAACTGTCGGATTCTGCTGATGATAATCCCTCCGCATATATTCTTTAACGAATTACTTCTTGGCTAAAACGGCTTCCTGAGCGGAGATATAGGCCACATCGTCAACAGCAATCATGTTTAATCCTTGCAGACGGGGAGATAGGGCTGTGTAGGATTGCAGGGTTAGAGCCTTGGCTTGAAGATCCTGATTTTCTCCAGCTAAGAGATTTATCCGGCTCTTCATATCGCGCAGAACAAAACCTTTAACTGTTAGATCATTCATGCCCACTAGATAAAAAACACCACAAGCTAAGCAGGCACAGCCCAGAATAATATTAATTGAACGCCAAGAAATACGATGGCTGACACAATGACGTTTTTGTTGAAGATGCTTATTAGTGATTTTCATATGGAGGCGATGATTGGTGGCCATAAAGATACAGCCATATATAAAGTTTGAAAATTATCTTATTTTTTCCGCCGCGCGGAGTTTGGCACTACGAGAACGAGGATTAGCGGCGATTTCTGCGGCCGTCGGTACTATTGGCCGCTTCACTAAAGCCGAGAAACGAGCCAAGTGTCCGCAAACACAGAGTGGAGCTTGTGATGGACAAAGGCAATCGCTGCTTTCTTCTTTTAGCCATTGCTTAACAATTCTGTCTTCACCGCTATGGAAAGATACTATCGCCAAGCGACCGCCAATTTTTAAAACATCAGGTAAAGCGCTTAGGGCGCTACGCAAGCTACCGAACTCATCATTTGTCGCCAAGCGTAAAGCTTGAAAAACGCGTGTCGCCGGATGTATTTTTCCTCCATGTAGGCGCTGGGGGGTATTTCTTAAAATAATATCTACTAATTCTTTGGTATTGCGTAAAGGTTTATCTTTTCTGGCGGCGATTAAGGCTTTCGCTAAACGGTAGGCTTGAGGCTCTTCTCCGAATTCTCTGAATATACGACTTAACTCCGATAAAGAAGCTGATTGCAGTAAAGCGCTAGTACTGATAACCTCTCCTTCTCCAAAAGACATATCCAGCGGCCGTTCGCCTTGAAAGGAAAAACCACGATCCTCATCCTCTAACTGAGCCGAGGATAAACCGAGATCGAAAACAATGCCATCGGCCGGTGTCTCTAAATATTCCGCGCCGATAGATTTTAAATTTTTAAAATTATCATGAACTAAAACGATATTTTTTAAAGACTTCAGGGCAATCAATTCAGCGGCGTTATCGATAGCTAACTTATCTGCATCAATAGAAATGATTTTACCTTTAGGACCAACAGCTTCGGCTAAGGCTAAAGTATAAGATGCTCCTCCCAAAGTACAATCAATGTAAGTCTGCCCTGCTTGAGGATTAATTATTTTTAGAATCTCTGGCAAAAGAACAGGAATATGATGATATTCCATATTAAATTCCTAAATCTCCTAATTCTTCAGCAATACTATTACTATTCTGTTCCGCGGCTTGCTTATAATTATTCCAGGAATTCTCGTCCCAAATCTCTAAATGATTATATAAACCGGCAATAATTATTCCCTTTTTTAAAGCGGAAAATTTGCGCAAATATTCCGGCAGAGTAATACGTCCTTGATTATCAAATTCTACATCCATGGCACCAGCAAGCATGTGTCGAGAAAAAGCACGCGCCTTAGCTTGACTTAAAGGTAGAGCGGCAAATTTCTGAGCAATCTTTTCAAACTGTTCCTTAGAATATAAAAATAAGCAGTTATCTAAACCTTTAGTGACAACTGCTCCCTTTTTTAAGATAGTACGAAATTTAGCCGGAATAGCGAGCCGGCCTTTATCATCCAAATTGTGATTATACTCACCGATGAACATAATACTTGAGAGATGGTGGGTCTGAAGATTATTCACCTCCGTTCCCCACTTTTCACCTTAATGGTTTAATTATACACCACTAACCCCCTAGGGTCAACTAGAAAAAACCTAAAAAAATAAGGCAAAAATTAAAAAAAGACCACTTTTTCCACAAGTAGTCTTTTTATTTTGAAAAATTGTTAAAAGTTATCAACAGGCAGCTTTTTTTGCCTTACCAATATTTGGCTCACTTTGATACCGGGGTTTAACGCTTTGACCACCAATAAAAAGCAATGGCGCTTCAGCATCAAGGGCTTGTATCGGAATTTGCAGAGCATAAGCTAGAGCATTAGCAGTCAAAACGCCAATACGCAAAGCACTGAAACTTTCCCCAGTATTTTGAACACTAATCGAATCAAAATCAGACCAGGCAATCTTATAATCTTTCATCATCTTAACTATCAAGGGCAAAAGTTTTTCCGCTTGTTGCCGAGGAGCGGATAAGCGCCGTCGAATATTATCCGTTCGCCCAGAAAAACGAACTTCAATATCATCACCTAAAGTTGTATCAATAATTAAAACCATAATCCAAAAAAATATTTTTTAAATCCGCTATTGTCGAAACCTGAACCAAACGACTGCGCAAC
>CAIZYV010000007.1 GCA_903937325.1 Candidatus Falkowiibacteriota bacterium
GGCTAAGAGCGGCCAAGGGGATAAGCTTAAAAAAGCTTGCAAACCAAAAAGGCTAGCGGATACAAAAAATATAGTAACTAAAGACCCAAACAAAGAAATTTCTGCCCATTTTTTTGTGTCACCAGTAATAGCCATTTGTTTTACGGCCAAAAAATAACGGTAAAGATACCAAACAAGTAAAGGCCAGGCCAATTGAACCACCCAAGTGACAGACAGCAAAGAAATGAAAAGATAAAAACTGCTCAGCAATAAGCCGGCACTAATAAAAATAAAGACAAAAGGACCCTGAAAGCGGCGACCGACCGCTTCATAAACAACCGGGACAAGTAAGACAAGAGAAGCGATAATTAACAGCCCAAGCGCCCGAGGATAAACCAGAATCAATTCCCAGCCAAACCAAAAAAAGAATGGCGTAATCCAAAAAATAATCTTTAAGACAAGTGATAACTTTTTTTTCATCATAAAAATAATTAAGGTAAAATGGACGGAGCGGGCTGATCAACCACGCCAGCATCAGTGCCAGCTTCAATCTCAGGAGCCGCCGACGGCAAAACCGGGCCGAGAGGAGAATTTTCCGATCCCACTGGAACAGTCGAATCGGCTGAGGACACAGCTGTTTCTTGGCCAGATAGTGGTTGAACCTGGGCATCAATATCAGAATCAGGATTTAATTTAGCGGCTTGCAAAAGCTTTAAATCGCTAAGATTATTAACTTTAAGATATTTATTAGAAAAAGTATATAACACATCTTTTATATAAAAACTGCGACGAACCGAATTATCATAACAATTCAAGCCGCAACCGGAATCAAGCAGCTGATATTTGCCTCCATCAGAATGATCTATCTGCCCAAGTAAACTAAACTTATCATTATTTATCGTTAAGGCTAAAACACCACTAAAATAGGAACGAAAACCACTAGCGACAGAAGTCAAAGAAGTGGGGACTACAAGTAGATTACTATCTCGCTTAAATAACAAAGACCGACTATCATATAAAACGCGAGAGTCGCTACCGGACGCCCCAGCAATATAACTATCTACCTCTTTAAGCGATAAGTCGCTGACATCGAGCAACGAAAGTTTTAAGCCACCTAAAACAGTATTACCGTAAACATCAGACTGAAGATCCCGACCAATAGCAAGCAATCTGGTTTCACTATAAGGGTAAAAATAAGAAGCAAAGTTAGGCATTTTTAATTCACCTAATAATTTTGGATTTTGAATATCGCTAAAGTCTAAAGCTAAAAGCTGATCAACTGATTCAGCAAAAGACAAATAAGCACGTTGTTCTGAAAAGAAAACATTATTTATTTTTTTCTCGGCCGCGATATTTTTAAGTTTACCGGTGATTTTTAAATCAGAGCCTAAAAGATAAAAATCAGTATCAAGCGCCCATTCACCCGCCGATATACCAAACGGGCGATTTCTTATTGTCATGACCCTCAAGCTACCAGCCGTATTTTCATCTAAGAAAGATTCACCCAAAATTATTCCGGGGACAGCAGAGTTGGCGCGATAAACTGGTTTACTGCCGTTTAAAGAAAATTTATGAATTATAGTGCGCTCTAAATTATCACCTTCTTCTTCGTATTTTTTCTGTAAAGCCGGATTCAATTCAATCTTTAAAAGTGACAACTCATCGTTCGATCTTGTTTGTAAAAAATTATCAAAAATTTGCAGCGTCTTTTCAATTTTTTCTTCATTAGTCAAAACGTCTGGAGTGGTCTGGTTTATTTTAACAATAATTTGCTTATCCGATTCGCTCAACTTTGACTCCAGCAAGGATCGCATAATCGACAAACGTAAATTATTTTTATTTAGATACTGAGAATAAGTTATAAAAATATTTTTTTCCGATACATACAAATTCTGATTATCGTTCAAAAGATATGATTGAGAAGAAATGGCCGATAAAGGATTGCTTAAATCTAGAGTATTAACGGAGGTAAAATTATAAGTATTATAAAGTTCATCAAAATAATAAACATCCGGGGCAAAACAACGATTATTAACACTACAATCGCTAGATAATATTTTTCCACCATCAACCAAGCGCGGAACAATGCTAACATCATCAATATAACCACTATAATTATCTAACACTAAAAATAAGCGCTCAGAGATTAAACGCGAAGCACGATAAGAGCCTTCAAAATCAAGATCGCGTATCTGCTTAGGTGCTTCCGGGTTACTTAAATCAAAAATTTTCAAAAAAGTAAAAGAAGATTGACGCTGAAAATTCTTATAAGCCGATGATTGCTTTATCTGCTCATCAGCGCCAATAACAACTAAGTTTCCGCCATGAAGATAAATTTCTGTCGGGCGAGAATTAAAACTGATCTTAGCAACCGCTTGGGTTTTATCGGCTTGATCAGCTTTAATAATAAAAATATCATTATAAACAAGCGCATATATATATTGCCCGCTAGCCTTGATTATATCTGCCTGATCACTCACATCAACCGGCTGATCTGACCCAATATTGAACTTGGAACTGTCATCTAAGGGGACCATCTGATCAGGAAAAGTCTTCAACTGCGCCTGCTTCTCTAAAAAAGTCTTCAATTCCTGATAATCGGCAAATTTTCTCATCTGCCCGTTTTCAGCTTGACCATCAACAACAGGCGCAAAAGCGCTTTCAACGGTTACATCAATTTGCTCGACCTTCTGTTTCGACCAGGGAAAAGAACAGCCCGTGGTCAATAAAGAGAAGAATAAAAGAAAAATGAGAAAATAAAAATTTTTTTTCATATATTTACTTAACAAACGCAAAAAAATAAAATAATCGATGTGGCGCTTATCAATATATATAATAGTATAAAATGACTCTTTTAACAAACATAATTTTAACGAATCGAGATCGGAGTGCCGCTTGACACACGATCATAAATATATGCCGCCGCACCAATGCCTAAACGCACACAACCATGAGAAACCGGCCTGCCAAGATGATTTTCTCCTTCACGATAGCCATTTGGCCAAATAGGCAATTCATGAATACCAATACCAGGGCTATTTATTCCCAGCCAATAAGGCATCCATAAACGATAAGTGCGCGACCAGGCTTTTTCAATCTTATTAACAACCATAAAATCGCCGGTCGGTGTCGGCATACTTGCCTTACCGGTTGAGACAGAAAAACTTTTCCACACATAACCGAAAAGTAAATAATCCAAGGTTTGCTTCTGTAAATTAATACGCAAAGATGGCTTGAGACGAGAATTTTCAACACTAAGAGGATTAAAACCTTTATCTATTTCTACGCCGTCGTAAACGCCATCATTATCCGAATCTTTATTTCTTGGATCGGTCTTAAATTTAATTTCCCAAGCCTCACTCAGGGTGTCGCTGTCGACGTCGCTATCAATTGTCTTTACCGCTTGCGGATTGTGAGGAGAAAATCCGCTATTTATTTCTTCAAAATCATTGAAACCATCGTCATCAGTATCAGCTTTATTCGGATCAGTATAATATATCTGCCGCTCATCCTGATCAGGAACGCCATCACGATCAGCGTCGGGTAAACCATTAGCAACAACCCTAAAACCGAAGAATAGGCTGAAAATAAAAATAAAAATAATATTTTTCCAAAACATAAAATCTATTTAGGACGACTGAATTCGCAACCACAATACTTTTGTAAATAAAGACTCTTCTCTTTCGCCCAATGCAAAGAAGCACGAAAGCCATCATCCGCTTGAAAATTACGATCAAGAAAAAGTGGCCCACCGCCCAGCGACAATTCTGAGCATAAACGCCGAATAACATCACCATCTTTATAAGGGCTAACTAGCAAGCTAGTACTGAAATAATGGAAACGACCCTGCTTAGCCAAAGAGAAAGCGGCTTGCAAGCGCTCACGATAACAAAGGCGACAACGCTCCCCTTTTTCTGGATCGGATTCCCTGTCCTTTACTAAAGATAACCAAGCATCGTGTTTATAAGGAGCAACAATTAATCTTATACCAAGAAGATTTGCAGCCTTCTTGGCCGCTTCTACTCGTCGATCAAATTCTTCTCGAGAAGATAAGTTGGGATTATAAAAATACCAAGTTACACGATAATACGGTAATAATAATTTCTGAGTCGAATAAGAAGCACAAGGAGCGCAGCAAATATGGAACAACAAGCTCGGACGGCGACGGCGCTCCCACCAAGAAAAGAAAATAACAAGAA
>CAIZYV010000008.1 GCA_903937325.1 Candidatus Falkowiibacteriota bacterium
ATCTGTCGTCACCGGTTGGCCCGAATAATTGGCTCAGCATCACGGTTAAAGCATCTCTTGATTTAGTCGTTGGCGTCCATTTTAATCTTTCCTTAATACTTACTGCAGGATTATAGAATGAGACACCTAAGGCTTTATTAAAATCAAGGGTACGATGAATCGAATCAGGATGAAACCAGCCCATTTGATCAGAAGATTGAACAATTTTACCAATAATATTTTTTGATGATTTTAAATCAGGAGTAAGTTTCTTGCTTTGAAAATCATGACAAATAATTGCATCAGTAACCGCTGGAACAATAGTACTTAAACCGATGTTGTCGCAAAATATTTTAGCCCGTTTAGCACTTAAAATATGGTGGAAGCGTTGTTCTTTGGCCACAATTTTACCTTTGTTGTTAAATCGCCCACAGTCGTGAAAAATGGCGGCAATTTCAATAGCAATGACTGCATGCTTGAGAAAGTTTTTTGAATAAATTTTTTTCCCTTCTTGCATGAGTCTGATTTTTTCCTCTCGCGTTAAATTTTTAATTAATTTTAAACAAGCTAGCCTTACTTGATTGCCATGCGTAAAACCATGATGGCTATCATGCAAAAAAATATTCAACCAGGCGGCATCTTTAAAAATTTCTTTTAATAGCTTTTTAAACCCCTTTTCATCAAAAGGATCGAGCTGATTAATAATCATAGAATGATTTTTATATCTTCTTGAGTATATTTTGTGGCTTACTATTTAAGAATAATTCGATATTTTGCATTCCTATTTCTACCCCATTGGCGACCGCTTGTTTGGTGGACCAGGCAATATGAGGAGTAACAAGTATTTTAGGATTACTTAATGCCTTTTGATAAAAGGCGTTATCTGTGTCGCCAAATTTCTCCGGATCGCAGTCTATAGCGGCTCCGGCAATAATACCTTGATCAATTGCTTTTAACAAGGCGTCTAAATCATAGGTATATTGGCGCACGAATGAGATAAAATATGAGCCTGGTTTTAAAGACATAAAAAATTCTTCATTCAATAGATTATAACTGGATGAATTACAATTAAGCGCATTAATTACTATATCGGCATTAGCGGCCTTAGTAATTAAGTTGTCACCTCTTACAAAGAAATCGACGATCATACCGAAAGCTTGACACGGAATCGCTATTTTTGTCCCGATACTGCCCTTCCCGACGATTAAGACTTTCTTGCCGCTTAAACTTTCTTGTATTTGGATGGGGTTATTCTCGGTTACGCGCACAAAGGGAATAAATTTTCGAAATAACTCTAAAACCATAAACATCACCCATTCAATAATTGAGGGACGGTTGCCTCCTTGAGCATTAGCAATGATGACGTCTTTCTTTTTAAGCTCTTCAGCGTCAAATACACCAAGCTCAATGTATGGATAAGTAATAAAAAGATGATTAAATTTAGGCAAGCTTTCTAAAAGAAAGGCGCCGTTACTATATAAAATATCAGCCCCCTCAGTTTGCTTTAATAAATCATCTGAACTTGTGGCACTCGGAAGATATATGATCTCACCTAATGATGTTAAACGTGATTTTTGATTCTCATTTAGCGTAACTCCCGAAATTATTATTTTAGACATAGATTATTTTAAAATTGCATTGAATAAATAGCCAGTAAATATAATCCCTAATCCAACCACTGAAGCAAAAATAACTATAAGTTTAGTCTTCATTATCTTCTTCAAAATCATAAACTCAGGCAAAGATAAGGCGGTAACAGCCATCATAAAGGCTAAGGCGGTGCCCATAGCGACGCCTTTTTCGGTTAAAGCACTAACCAAAGGTATTACACCAGCAGTATTTGAATACAGAGGGATACCAATCAAAGTGGCCAAGGGAACAGCGTACCACTTACCAGTCCCGGCGTACTTAGCTAAGAAGTCGGCTGGTACATAGCCGTGAATCCAGGCCCCAATACCAACGCCGATAATAATATATGGCCAAACTTTTTTAACAATATCTAAAGCATAGTTTTTGGCATAAACCGCCCTTTCCCTAAAAGTCATTTTAGTAATTAAGGTGGCACTACTTGAATGACTATGTTTCCAAACAAAATCGGCTACTAAATGTTCAACTTTTAAACGACCGATAATCAAGCCAGAAATAATAGCAATTAAAAGACCAGAAATTATATAAATTAAGGCGATCTTCCAACCAAAAAGACTAATCAGCAAAACTAAGGCAATTTCATTAATCATTGGCGAGGCAACAAGAAAAGAAAAAGTTGCACCTAGCGGTACGCCGGCCTCAACAAAGCCTAAAAATAAAGGCACAGCCGAACAAGAACAGAAAGGGGTAATTATTCCCAAAAGTGCCGCAAGGATATGGCTTGTTAATTTATTTTTTTTCGCTAAAAATAAGCGCACTCTTTCCGGCGGCAAATAAGTTCTAATGAAAGATACAATAAAAATAATCACCAATAAAAGGATAATTATTTTTAGAGTATCAAAAATAAAGAAGTTAAGAGCACCGGCTAATAATGTTTTTTGTGTAATACCAAAAATAGAATAAGTTAGCCAATCTGCTAATAATTGTAGGAGGTAAAACATAGTTAATCAGAAAAAAATAAAATTTACTTTAAAAATTCTATGTTATTAAACCATTCCAAATTACTGCTTGTTTGCGAGTCGCCCGCTAATAATGAATATTGGCCAATACTGAAATAAAAGTATGAATTTGGGTTATTTTTGTAATATATAAAATAGGCCATTCCATTAGTTCGACTATATTCAGCCGGGCAAACGTTACAAGTAAAGGAAGGATTACCGTCAGGGCAAGAGATGTCAGGGTAATTAATAATAGCTTTTTGATATGATGGAGTATCTTCAATAATTACTACAAAACATTTATC
>CAIZYV010000009.1 GCA_903937325.1 Candidatus Falkowiibacteriota bacterium
AGCACTTGCCTCATCAGGACCCTCTTATATTCAAGTACTTGCTCCCTGTACGCCTGGTTGGAAAATAAAAAGTGATGAAACGATTAAAGCAGCTCGTTTAGCCGTGCAAAGCGGCCTTTATCCGCTGCTTGAATATACCGAGGGAAAATTAAGCAACTCCAGCATTAAAGAAAATTTTCAGGCCAAGCCAGTCGATGAATATCTACAAATGCAAGGACGCTTCCGCCACCTCCCTGCTGATGCAATCGCTCATATTCAAAAAATTGCCGATCGCAATATCCAAATTTACAAAATGCCGTTATGAAAAAAGTAATTATCTTTGCCGTATCTTTATTAATACTGCTAGGCCCTGTATCCGTTTTTGCCGAGCAAGCCTCTTTTTATAATTGCCAAATAGAAAACATACCGGGAAATCAAACGGGTTCCAGGGTTTGTGCCTTAAAAGAAAAATATGAAAATACTAACCCAATCTGCAACGGGCAAGCGGTAGGAAAAGAGCAAACTTGTTGCTGCGCTAAAGAATTTAGTTGCAACTGGCGCTGGCAAGAAAATGATTTCACGACTAATGTCTGTCAAGGAGATGAAATTATTGGCACTGAGTGCGAGGCTTACACTAAGCCATCGGAATGGACGCATGATTATATAACTTGTTGCTGCCCTAAACCAGAAGCCACAACAGTTTACAAAACCGCTGATTTTATCATGCCGGAATTTCAAGTACCGATTGATACAATCAAACTAAGCGCCGCCAAATGCAGCGGTGAAGATAAAAATAGCGGCCGCTGTGAAATTCCTTGGATTGCCGAATATATTCAAGGCATATATCAATACGGTTTAGGCGTCGGCGGTATTTTAGCAGCTATAGTCCTAATGGCCGGCGGTCTCATCTGGCTAGTATCAGCCGGCGATGCCTCCAAAATTACACAGGCTAAAGATTTAATTTTTGGCAGTATTACCGGACTAATAATTTTACTCGGCACTTATCTTATCCTCGATCAAATCAATCCTAATCTCACCGCTCTACGGCCAATTTCTATACAAATGATTGAAAAACAGAGTCTTACTAAAGAAGCAGAAGTCTCCGGGCCAGTTGATATTGCCGATAACCCTTATCGCAGCGGTTGCGAGGCCGCCCGAAGTGGTGATTTAAGCGTCTGCCAAAACTATGGTGAAAATGCCCCCGAAGGCTTAACAGAATTACCAGGCAGTAGCTTGAAGGCGAGTGCCGATATCGCCGAAAAATATAGTCAGGCAATGGAATGTGTGAGAGAAAAAAATAATGGCAATGACTTATTCGGAGTTGAATCCGCCTGGCGTTCCGCTAAGAGACAACTGGAATTAAAGGAACAATACGGCGATCGCGCCGCTACTCCTTGCTGTTCTAACCATGGTAAGGGCATCGCTTTAGATATAAAAAGGCTAGATGGTAATAAAATGGACTGGGATTATAATAAATCAAGCGGCCTAGAAACTTGCATGAACAACCAAGGCTTATATGCCAATCTTGAAAATGAAGCTTGGCACTGGTCGCCGAGCGGACGCTAAAATTAATAGATAGAAATAAAAAAATCTCGGACTACCGAGATTTTTTATTATTTGATAATTTATATACCTCTGTCCATTGCTTCATTGGCCAAACGATCCGCTTCTTTATTATGAGCGCGTGGCACATGGATAAAGCGAACATTTTTTAGTTTAGTTAACAAATTATAGACTTGTAAAAAAAGAGGCGCAAGTTCCTTATTCTTTACTTTGTATTCCCGATTAATTTGTTTGACCACTAATTCACTATCAAGAAAGCAATCAAGACTATCAACTTTTAAAGATAGGGCCTTTTCTAAACCAGCAATCAAGGCCTGATATTCTGCCTGATTATTGGTCGTCGTACCAATAAATTTAGAAATCTCGGCGACAACTAAGCCTTTTTCATCATGTAAAATGGCACCAATACCAGCGGGGCCGGGGTTGCCGCGAGCACCACCGTCAGAATGAAGAATTAATTTCATAAGGTTATCTGATTTTTAATTATTGACTACTTTCAGACAGGCGCCAATCTAAAATTTTCAACTGCACTTCACGGCGACCGTTAAAATCATTGATATCTAAATAATAAGCTAAATCGATAACATTGCCAATCTTTAAATTTTTATAATCCGCAGCAGCGCTAAAAACAATCGCCCAAAAAGAAGTGGTGGAGACATTATCAGCCGATGAAAGACGAATTTTTAAATGTTGGCGTTCACTACCTATTAAAACAAGATCGTCAACCCGTAAAGCTAAACTAGCAAAACGAGGCTGAGGATTGTTCTGGCCGAAAGGCGCTAGTGTATTAATGCTTTCAACTAAAGATAGATTAATCTTGTCAAAAGGTAAAATAGCATCCAAATGAAGTTTGGGGGCAAGAACTGCCGGTGTTAAACTCTTTTCAGCTAAAGACAAAATTTGTCGCTTAAATAAATCAAGTGATTTTTCGTCTTTAATGGAAAAGCCGCAAGCCATCGGATGACCGCCGTACTTATCTAAAAACTCTGAACATTCTTCCACGGCGGCAATTAAATTAAAACCCTCGATTGAGCGGCCAGAACCCTTAAAACTCAAGCCGGATACAGCCTCATTATTGACCCCCGTCCCTTCAGTTTCTTTAACACGAGCAATAACAAGAGTTGGTCGATGATATTTCTCACAAATTTTACCAGCTACTAAGCCAACCACTCCCTCATTCCACAATTGATCAACGTCAGCAACACCAATAATAAGCACGGGTAAATTAGCAGGATCTATTTGCATTTCTACCTGCTTAATAATTTCCGCCGTTATCTGCTGACGATTCAAATTGCGCTGGTTTAAGTCTTGCGCTAAAGATTGCGCCTCTTCTTCAGAATCAGTATTAATTAAAGAGAAAGCACTATTTGCATGGCCAATACGACTCGCCGCATTTAAACGCGGTCCGAGCTGCCAGCCAACATTCCAGGCCTCTAAAGGACGATCAAAAGCAATTTTAGCTGTTTTAAATAAAGCATTTAAACCTGGGCGGCGATGTTGATTTAAAATATTTAAACCACGCTTCACTAGCCAGCGGTTCTCGCCCATTAAACTTACCATATCAGCAATCGTACCGACGGCAACGAGATCTAAAGCTCTTTCGGCGATCAAACGCTTTTGTGTATCATTAAGTTGAGACCGATGTAAAAGAGCGGAGACTAATTTAAAAGCAACACCAACGCCAGCTAAAAATGGCCAAGGATAATTATCACTCTTATCGGCCGGATCAATAAGCAAACAATCGGGTAAATCAGCGCGATCTTCCGGCAAAACATGATGATCGGTGATAATAAGATCTAAACCAAGAGAACGAGCATAAGCGGCCTCTTCCTTGTTTCTAATACCATTATCAACAGTGATCACCAAACTAACACCCTGCTCTTTAATCTGATTTAAAGCTTCTTTATTTAAACCATAGCCCTCGCTGACACGATCGGGTAAATATACCTCTACCTGTCCATGGAGAGTCTGTAAAGACTGCGCTAAAACTGCCGAAGATGTCACACCGTCAGCGTCATAATCACCATAGACAATAATCTTATTACCAGCTTTTAAATGTTTAATAATTAAATCAACCGCCGCGGACATATCGCGGAATAAAAAGGGATCATAAAAAGATAAGGAACCATCGCTGGATAAATCAAGAGATAGGGCTGAATCAGCTTCATCGCTCAAAAAAGACCGAACAGCAACAGCACTTTGCAAGCCCCTGTTCCACAAAACACTAGTAATAATCGGATCAATATCACTTAATGAACTAGGAAATTCAGCCGGAGGAGAAACGGCTATTTGCCACTGTTTTTTGGACATAAATTAAAACATCATTGATCCAAATGTCCAAGCAAGCATGGAAATCATAATCATAACAGACAAAATTGTCCAAACGACCTTCACAATTTTACGACGCTTCATAAATATAAACTTAATTTATTAATATAATTAATTACGGCCAAGCTTATCTCTTTAAAATCTTTACAAAAGTATCAGAAGGTATTTCAACGCTGCCCTTACCAGCCGCCATCATTTTCTTTTTACCCTTTTTCTGCTTCTCTAACAGCTTGCGCTTGCGACTAACATCACCACCATAAAGCTTGGCGGTCACGTCTTTACGCATCGCCGATAAACGTTCGGCCGCTACAACTTTAGCGCCGATAGCCGCCTGAATTTTTAAAACAAACATTTGGCGAGGTAGAGTATCTTTCAATATTTCCACAATTTCTTTGCCCTCACGATAAGCATCATCACGATAAACAATGGTCGCGAGCGCCTCAACCGCTTCTTCCGCTACCATAATATCAAGTTTAACAACATCGGCCGCTCGGTAATCGAGGTAATCGTAGTTTATTGAAGCATAGCCGGCCGAGACGCTCTTTATCTTATCATAAAAATCCGTCAATATTGCCGACATCGGGATATCATAATGCAAGATAGCACGCGCTTCATCGCTGCCAGCAGAAATATATTCAGTATTTTTATAAACACCGCGCTTATCCTGAGACAAGCTCATAATATTACCAATATATTCCTGAGGAGTAATAACATCTAAGCGCACCCAAGGTTCTTCGATCAAACTTATTTCGCTTGGGTCGGGCAGACGTTGCGGCGTCCGTACAATAATATCCTCACCGTTAGTTTTTTTAACATGATAAGCAACGCTCGGGACAGTAACAATGAGATCTAATCCATATTCTCGACGCAATCTTTCTTGAAAAATTTCTAAGTGAAGCAGGCCCAAAAAACCACAGCGAAAACCAAAACCAAGAGCATCAGATCTTTCCGGTTCATAAGATAAAGAAGCGTCATTTAATTTTAATTTTTCCATTGCCTCGCGTAAATCTTGTAAATCATTACCTTCGCGCGGAAAAATACCGGCAAAAACCATCGGCTTCACTTCCTTATAACCGGCTAAAGCAACCATGTCCTCACGGCTCGCTCCGGCGACTAAAGTATCGCCAACGCGGCAATCACCAACTTGCTTAAAGCCGGTAACAATATAACCAATACTACCAGCCTTTAAAACTCCAGTCGAACTATATTCCGGTTTAAAAACACCGACGTCTAAAGCTTCGCTTCGCGCCTTTGTGGCCAGCAAATTAATCGCTTCACCTTTTTTTATCTCACCATCAAAAACCCGGATAAAAGCGACAACTCCTTTATATTCATCGTATTTGGAATCAAAAATTAAAGCGCGGGCATTTTCACCACTTGAAGGTCGCGGCGGCAAACCATTTTTAATAACGGTCTGCAAGATATCGGCGACACCCTCGCCGGTTTTGCCAGAAGAACAAAGTATTTCTTCCTCGCGGCAACCAAGTAAACGGCTAATCTCTGCTTTAGTTTTAGCAACATTGGCCGCCGGTAAATCGATTTTATTAACCACCGGAATAATAATTAAATCCTGTTCTAAGGCAAGATAAAGATTCGCAAGAGTTTGTGCTTGGATTCCCTGCGTCGCATCAACCAATAAGACGGCCGTTTCTACCGCTGCTAGAGAACGAGAAACTTCATAAGAAAAATCAACATGGCCTGGGGTGTCAATTAGATTGAGCTGGTAGCCCTGATATTCCATCGTCACCGGCTGAAGTTTAATCGTAATACCGCGTTCGCGTTCAAGATCCATACCATCAAGAATCTGATTTTTCATCTTACGCTTATCAACGGTCTGAGTAATTTCCAACATACGGTCGGCTAAGGTTGATTTGCCGTGATCGATATGGGCTAAAATGGCAAAATTACGGATTTTACTGATTATTTCGGACATGAAAGCTTAAATTAAAATTTATAAAAATAGGGGTAAAAAATATTCTCTAGGCCTTTTCGTTAAAATACAATAACACTAATCCGCCGCCTAAGCAAGGATAAAAATTATAAGCCACGAGCCTCTCCTTGATCGGCTAATTTTACCTTTCGCCAAGGCAAACGTCTCTTAAATACAGATAAAACCGAGGCAAGTTCTTCGCTTTTAAAAAGATAGCAAATTAAAATATAAATTAATAAACCCCCGATCGCCGCCACCATTAATTGCGAAAAAACACCAATGAAAGTTTCCATATTAATGAATGGCCAAATAATTATTTTTAAACACTGAACCGTTGCGCCAGCACCAATCGCCGCCACGATAAATTTTAGTACAGAAAAAAATATTTTATCGACATCAAGAGAACCAACACGAAAATATAGCCAAAGCCAAAGACCGAAAAAATTAACAATACTACCGATGGAAAAAGCTAAGGCCAAGCCGGCAACGCCTAAATAAGGGCGTAAGCATAAAGCGGCAACAATATTGACTACAACCGAAGCTAAACCGAGATAAAAGGGCGTCCAGGAATCGCGACGGGCATAAAAAACTCTTACCAGTAAAGGAATCGTTGCTTGAGCAAATAAACTAAGAGAGAAAAAACCGAGCGTATCCATAGTCGCAATCGTATCTTGCCAATTAAAAGCACCGCTGCCGAGAATAACTCGGATTATCTGAGCGCGTAAAGTAATAAGCAACACAGAAGCGGGCATGATAAAAAATAATATCTGTCTGAAAGTTGAAGAAAAACGCGCCTTTAGTTCTTCCGTTCGATAAGCGTTTTCCGACAGAAAAGGAAAAGCGGCGACGGCAAATGAAACACCGAAAACGCCGAGAGGAAAAGACTGTAGATTATTAGCAAAATTAAATATTGCTAAAGAGCCACTATCCAACGAAGAGGCGAGAGCAGTTATCGCTACCAAATTAATCTGAGAAATTGCCAAAGAAAGAGTACGTGGCCCCATCATCCCAATAATCTGGCGCAAAGCACGATCTTTAAAATTAAGATAAAAACGATAACGGAAACCAAGACGCCAAATAGCGGGCAACTGAATAGCAAAATGCATTGCCGCCCCCAAAACAACCCCCCAGGCCAAACCCTTCAAGCCAAAATAAGGCACCAAAAATAATGCCCCAATAATAATGCCAAAATTATAAAATATCGGCGACAGCGAATAAATGAAAAAACGCTTATAACTTTGTAATATGCCTCCCAAAACGCCGGACATACCTAAAAATAAAGGAGATAAAAACATTATCCTGCTTAAAGTCACTGCCTGAGCCTGTGCTTCTACTCCAAAACCAGGGACAATAAGGGCTGTTAACGGACGCGCAAAAATAACACCGGCCAAAGAAACAAAACACAGTAATACTAACAAGGCATTAAAAACATTACTACCTAAACGTAATAATTTTTCTTTTTCGCCAGCTTCGCTTACCCCGCGCTTAATCATCTCTGAAAAAACAGGAATAAAACCGGCAGAAAGAGCTCCTAAAACAAGTAAGTTATAAAGAAAATCAGGCACGCGAAAAGCGGCGTAATAGATATCTAATTCGGTGCCGGCACCGAAGCTGCCCGCAAGAATATGATCACGTACTACCCCGAGAAAACGGGAAGCGACCGACAAAATTGCAATCAAAGCGGCGGCGGCAGTAATACTATGAATCGGGCGGCTAATTAATTTGTTTAAAAATGACATAATTTTATGGAGATAATATTTCCGAATTCAATTTTTCTAAACTTAAAGTTGCTTGGAAATAACGGGGATTAATACGCAAAACTCTTTGCCACAAAGAAGCCGCCTCCTGATAACGACGTCGCTCATAATATACCCGACCCAAATTATACAAAGCCAAATCATAATTAGGATTAATTGCCAATTCTTTTTTTAGCTCCATTTCTGCCCGCCATAAATCACCACGATCCATATAAATAAGAGCAAGATTATTATGTGCCATCGGCTCTTGTATATTTAAAGACAAACTACGGCGGAAAAATATTTCTGCTTTTTCCTTATCGCCGTTTAAATAATACATCGCTCCTAAATTTCTATTAGCCAATGCCGAGTGAGGAGAGGATTTAGTTGCTTGTTGCCAAAAATGCACACGATCACGAAAATTATAAGTATAAATTACATTAATAACAACAAAAACAGTAATAACCAGTAATAAAGCACGTCGTCGCCACTGACATGATAATCGTCGCCAAAAATTTTCCGTCTCTGCTGCTATAATAATTAACCCAAAAATAGGTACATAAAGGCGATGTTCCATGAAATTTTGGAAGCTATCACTATCGGGGCGAGATAGACCTAAAATTAAAAATAACCAGAACCAAATCAGACCAAAGGCTAAGCGGCTATAACGATGCGGTCGGGAAAAATATAAAAATGCTATAAAAATAAGCGCCGCTATAATACCATAGGGCCAAATAACATCAGCCAAGACTGGGTAAACAGATAAGTTAAAAGGAAAAATTACTTTACCCAAATAAATAACAGGGGAAAATAAATTATGCCATAATGAGGCTAACAAATTTCCGTTATCTGTCTGGCCTAAAGCGGCACTACGCAACAAATACCAAATAAGACCAGCAACAGACGCGCCAGCCGCCGCTAAGCCAAACTTAAGATAAGTAAAATAGCCGCGCTCAAAAATAAAAATCCAGGCAGCCGCAAAAAGAGGCAAGAGTACAGCTGTTTCTTTAGTCAAAAGAGCAAGCAGGAAAAAAAACCACAGAAAAAGTAAATCACGCAAACGCTCCTGTCTGAACCAGCGAGATAAAAAAAGCAAAGTGCTAAAAATAAAAATAGCCGCCAAAGAATCATTGCGCCCAGGAACCCAGGCGACCGCCTGAACCAGGGCTGGATGAATGGCAAAAAAGAAAGACAACCAGAAGGACGTCTCTTCTCTTATCCTAATTGTACGCAAAAGATAAAAAAGCAAACAAGCAGCAATAATATGAAATAACAAATTACTAAAATGAAAAGAGAAAATAGTGCCGCCGCCCCAATGCCAGTCTAAAGCTAAAGACCAGGTTAAAAGAGGACGATAATACACTTTATCCGGACTAAAAAAAACATCATTTAAAAATATTTCTGCCGGATTAGCCCGTTCCAAAATATCAGCATTTTCTAAAATCAATTGCTGATCGTCAAGATAACTATAATTGAAAAAAAGACTCTGGCTATAAATTATCACGATAGCGGCGGCAAAAATAAGACAAGCATGCCAAGGGCGCCAGCGATATGAGCTTATTATTTTTCGGCAATAAGCAATAAACATAAATTATGGACGATAACCAAAGAGATAAGCAATAGCTAAAAACAAAGTACCTAAACCATAGCGCAGACTGCGACGCCAATTAATCGAGGAAGCTTCCGGGAAATAACGGACCGGTACGGGAATTTCACCAATACGCCAACGCCGAGAAATAATTTGAAAAAGTATCTGAGAATCAAAAATAAAATCATCGCTCGCTTTATCCATATCCAAGCTAACTAAAACTGCTCGCGAATAAGCACGCATACCCGTATGCCACTCTGAAAGATTCTGCCCGGTCACTAAATTTTCAATCAAACTTAAAAAACGATTAGCATAATATTTATAAATAGGCATGCCGCCGGCTAAAGTTTCCCGGCGACTGCGAATACGAGAACCAAGCATAACGTCGAAATAATTATCGGCAATAAAAGAAGCAAAATAAGAAACTAGTCGTGGATCATACTGATAATCAGGATGAACCATTACGACTATATCTGCTCCTCTTTCTAAGGCTAAGCGATAACAAGTTTTTTGGTTTCCTCCATAACCACGGTTTTTTGCATGTCGAAAAACAAATAGACCAAGACTCTCAGCTAAAGCCGCCGTATCATCATGGCTTCTGTCATCAACAAGAATAATTTCATCAACCATAGACGGCAAATCTGAAACCGTCTTAGCTAAAGTAGCTGCCGCATTATAAGCAGGTAAAACGACAATTATTTTCTTAGCGCCGTACATAAAGCAATAATAAAAGCACACCCAAGCCAATAGCGGCTAAAAAGGCGGCATTAAAATATAAAACAAAAAGACCAGGTAACAAAATTTCAAAAATACCGCCCAAAATCAGCAAAGAACAAAAGAAATAAAAAATTTCTTCAAGCAATGGGCGCCAAGATAAAAATGTAATAAATCCTAATTTCTTCATAAATTAAACCAATCCTTAATTTTCTCCATTAAATTTTTACCATAAAAATGCACTTTTATTTCTTTAATTTCCAGCAAGCCCTCCGCTCTGTCTAATTGTAAGCCAGGAACAGATAAAATCAAATTATAACGGCCATTTTCTCGATAAAGATCGCCGCTGGCAAAATCTAAGCGAGAACGAAGCCAACCGTTATCTAAAATAACAGCTGGCTCATAATCAGCTAGAACGAAATCAAGCTGTTCGACAGAAGGAGCAAAACGATCCAAGCGTGGATAATCAGGATTTAATAAAGCATCAGCAGAAAGAGCAAAAACACCGTTATTTTCCAAAATAATAGACCCACGTGATAAATTAATAGTTTGGCCACCAACGTCAGCCAAGGCTTCGTATTGTTTATAAATAGAGGAAATATTTAATGATTGCCCACCGAAATTAATTGTTTGCAAAGCAGCGGGATCAAGCGCCTTAACTTGAAGATAAGAAGCATCTGTTATTAGATTAAGGGAAAATTCGCTAATCGGCCATATTCGATGAATAAAAGATAAATAAGCAGAATTGATACGTAAATTATTCCAAGTTAAATCATCATTGGCTCTAAACTCTAAACGATAAATACCAGACTTAAGATTGGAGCGGATAATTTGAAAATTTTGCTCCGCGCTTAATACACCGCTCTCTTCTATTTGTGTTCTATCATCAGGTAAACGCAAACTAGATATCAACTCTTTACCATAAAATAAGAAAAATTCGGCATCATCTCGATCTTTATTTTCATTTCCATCAAGCAAAGAACCAGTGATATCTAAATCACCGCCGGACAAATAAAAATAGAACTGATGCGTTCCGCGCAAACCGAAAGGAAGAGATGTCCCACCGATCTTTTGACCAAAAGAGTTTAAATCAAGAGTGGGAGGAAAAGATGAAGAATCAATATTATAAAGAGCTAAACAATTTTTAAAAACACAAATATTATTATTGTCCCCCTGCCAGGTCTGTAAAAATTCGGCGACATCGGTAAATTTTTCCTGACGCTGAAAAAGCCGCCAATTATCTTGTGTCTTAACTGGCCAAGAACGGAAAGATTTTTCTAGCCAAAGATTATAAACCGGACGCAAACGATAGCGCCAGAGATCAGCGTCTGCCAAAAAACCGGCTTCAAAAACTGGAGTAGAAGAACTAAAATGTGGACGATAAATGATTTCCACCTCGGCATGGCTAAAAGCTCTCGGGCTAAACACAGAAAAATATAAAGGATCGGCTAGCATTAATAAAGGGCCACCTCGACCCAAAACAACTCTTTCTGCCGGCGAAGCCTCACCCAAACAAGAACGACCACTTAAAAAAGAAGCGGAGTTCTGACTGAAATCACGGCGACAAGTCCAAGAACCTCCTGGCGACAAAAATTGCCAGATTAAGAAGAAAAAAATCAGGGCCAGTAAGCTCACCCAAGCCAATCTTATTTTAAGCAAATTAGCACTATGCATAATTATATTATACTAGATTTTCATAAAATTAACAGCTAAAAAACAAAAATCCTTCCAGAAAAAGAAGGATTTTCGCTATATTTGACGCAGTCGAGATTACTATTTGCTTTTTGCGACCTGAGGCTGAATCTGTTCGTATTCTTCACGTATTTTCTTCCCTTTATAGCCGGTGCCGGCGGGAATTAAGCAACCGATAATAACATTTTCTTTCAAACCTTCAAGATAATCAATCTTACCATTTACAGCCGCTTCAATAAGAACGCGTGGGGTTTCCTGAAAGGAGGCCGCTGACAAAAAGCTGTCAGTTGTAAGAGATGCTTTAGTAATACCCATTAATAGGCGTTCACCCTTAGCATGGTTATTCACTAAAAGATTAGCGTGTTCAAAGACTTCTGTTTCGACAGTTTCACCGGGAAGCATGGTTGTATCGCCGGGATCTTTAATTAAATAACGGGAGAACATTTGCCGAGCGATTATTTCCACATGTTTATCATTTAAGGGTTGACCCTGGGAAGAATAAACATATTGAATTTCTCGAATGATATATTTCTGCGTTTCCAGTTCACCCTTTAATCTATATAATTCGCGCAAATCCAAACTGCCTTCAGTTAACTGAGAACCTTCTTCAACAACATCACCATCTTTAACCATCATCATTGTGCCTTTTAAGATCGAGAATTCCTTAATTTTATCTACTTCCTTAGAAACGCCGACAAATTTATCATTAACAGCAATAAGGCCGCTACTCTTAGCCTTAACGCCTTCGCCGCCGACGCGGAAAAGATCCGCCCCTTTAACGGCTTTGTCGCCGTTTTTAACAAGCACCTCAACAATCAATTTCTTCTTATCCTTAGCGGTCAAGCCGGAAGACAGTTTTAATTCATTTATTTTTTCCGAAAAATAATATTTTTCCTGCTCTTTACCGCGATAAACAATACTGAGAATTTTTGCCTGAGGATTAGCAACAACAATATCTTTGCCGTCCTGATCTTTAATTGTCTTCTGAGCAAATTCAATTTTTACCTTACCAGCAACATCGGCAATCAAGGCTTTCTTTTTCGGACTACGTGCTTCAAAAATTTCTTCAACACGCGGTAAACCCTGGGTAATATCATCTTGTCCGGCAACACCTCCCGTATGGAAAGTACGCATCGTCAACTGTGTACCAGGCTCACCGATCGATTGAGCGGCGATAATACCAACCGCCGATCCAAGTTTCACTTCCTTATTATAAGCTAAATCCCAACCATAACATTTAGCACAAACGCCTTTATGGAGATGGCAACTGAGAACAGAACGAAGATATAACGAAGAAACAGCTTTAGCCTTAAAATCGCGGGCTACTTCTTCATTAATTAAAGAACCAGCCTTTACCATTACTTTGCCTTTATCATCCAAGAGATCTTGAGCGAGATAGCGGCCAATAATTTTTTTATAAAAATCTTCACCGGTCTTATCGGTTTCAGCGTGAGTATAATGAACGCCTTTCTTATCACCGCAATCTTCTTCGGTTACAATTACATCTTGCGAAACATCAATTAAACGACGGGTCAAATAACCAGCATTTGCCGTTCTTAAAGCCGTATCGGATAAACCTTTACGCACGCCGTGGGTAGAAATAAAATATTCCAAAACACCGAAACCTTCTTTGAAATTTCCTTTAACAGGTAATTCGATAATTGCACCAGAAGGAGAGGTTACTAAACCTTTCATACCTAAAATCTGCACCGGCTGTGCCCAAGAACCGCGGGCACCAGAATCAATCATAGAATAAACGGGCAAAATACTGAGTAAACCCTTCTTACAAATATCAGCAATTTTATCCTTGGTATTTGTCCATTCCTCGATCACCTTAGCGTAGCGTTCACTTTCAGTTAATAAGCCCTCTTCATACTGTTCTTGAATCAAATCAACTTTTTTGTTTGCATCATCAATTAAACGATCTTTTTCTGGCAAAGTCGGTAAATCACCAAAACCCCAAGAAAGACCGGACTTAGTGATAAAGGCAAAACTCTTATTTTTTAAATTATCAATAAATTTTACAGTTTCTTCTTCGGTATAAAGACGCAAACATTCGCGAATCAAATCTTTTAATTTGCTCTTACCAACCACTTCATTAATATAACGCAATTTTTCCGGTAGAATGAGGTTGAAAATCATACGACCGACTGTGCTACGAACGCGCTCTCCGGCCAATTTGATAATTACCGGTTCAGTTAAAGCAACTACACCGTTTTCATAGGCCAAAATAGCGTCAGCGCTATCATAAAAATGGCGCAAATCAGCATTAGCCCGATCTTTCTGAGTCGGGTCTTCTAAAGTAATATAATAAGTACCCCAAACAATATCTTGAGCCGGGGCGACGATAGGATCACCGGTCGCTGGTTTCAAAAGATTATGAGAAGACAGCATGATATTAGCCGCTTCGTTCTTTGCTTCTTTAGTAAGCGGTACATGAACAGCCATTTGATCGCCATCGAAGTCGGCGTTAAAAGCCGTACAAACAAGCGGATGAATTTGAATCGCTTTACCTTCAATTAAAATCGGCTTAAAAGCTTGAATACCTAAGCGATGCAAAGTAGGAGCACGATTAAGCAACACGTAAGCTTCTTTAACTGTCTCTTCTAAAATATCCCAAACTTCATCATGTCCGGCCTCAATATAACGAGAAGCACTGCGCACATTATGCACAATTTCCCGCTTAATTAGCTGGCTGATAATAAAAGGCTTAAATAATTCTAAAGCCATAATCTTCGGCAAACCGCACTGATCAAGATTAAGCTTAGGATTAACAACGATAACGCTACGACCAGAATAATCGACACGCTTACCTAATAAATTTTGGCGGAAACGTCCCTGCTTACCCTTTAAGCCATCGGCTAAAGATTTAAGCTGACGCTTTTGGCCGGTAGAAGCAGTAACTGTTTTGGTGTGGCGAGCGGAATTATCAATTAAAGCATCAACCGCTTCCTGCAACATACGCTTTTCGTTACGGCAAATAACTTCCGGAGCGTTTAAATCAATCAGTTGGCGTAAGCGGTTATTACGGTTGATAACTCGGCGATATAAATCATTTAAATCGGAAGCAGCAAAACGGCCACCATCAAGCGCTACCATCGGGCGTAAATCCGGAGGAACAACTGGTAAAACAGTCAGGATCATCCATTCGGGACGTAAATTATTATTACGAAAACTCTTGAGCAATTTTAAGCGTTTAATAAGCTTATCGCGCTTAGAGTCAACAGCATCCTTTAATTTTTCCTCTACTTTATTAACGCTCTTTTCTAAATCAATGCGTTCCAAAAGATGGCGGATTGCTTCTGCGCCAATACCGGCTTCAAAAAGATGACCGAATTTCAAACTTAAATTCTGATATTGATGCTCAGAGAGGATCAAAAGCGGTTTAAGATCTTTTAATTCTTTAGCGACCTGAGTAAAATCTTCTTCCAATCTTTCAATTTTTTCATCACGATCACGCGTTGCTACTTTAATCGATTCATTAATTTCATCATCAATATCTTCTTTTTTCTTACCGTCTTTTAACAAATGAGCGCGACTATCTTGAGCGCGTTTAACCTGTTGATTAAAATCACCATCAATGCTCTTACGTTTAGATTTGTGTTCGCTTTTAATCTGTTCAATTGCTGCCTCCTTTAAAGCTTCATCAACATCCGTCACAATAAAACTAGCAAAATAAATAACTTTTTCTAAAGATTGAATACCGAGATTCAAAAGCAAACCGATTTTGGAAGAGATGCCGCGCAAAAACCAAATATGTGTACAAGGGATTTGCATACTAATATGCCCCATTCGTTCACGGCGCACAACACTGCGCGTAACTTCAACGCCGCACTTGTCGCAGACAATACCTTTATAGCGAATTTTTTTGTATTTGCCGCAAGCGCATTCCCAGTCCTTCGTCGGACCAAAAATCTTTTCGCAGAATAAACCGTCTTTTTCCGGTTTTTGCGTGCGATAATTTATCGTCTCCGGACGAGTCACTTCCCCGTGAGACCAGGCTAGGACTTCTTCAGGAGAAGCGAGTTTCAAGCGAATGGCGCTGAAATCGCTAGTTTTAATGGGATTCAACATATATATTATGAGATGAGTTGATTAAAGCTGTCGCAAATTAATTATTCTACTAGCGGCGCGGGGCCATCGGTCAGTTCTCCCGTCACGATAATTTCCGGCTTGTCATAATCATAGCGCGGGTCTTTTTTTTCTTCCAAATCAAGTTCGGTTTCCACTTCAGAAGCTGGCTGACCACTACTACCACCAAGCAATTCAACACTTAAGCCCAAGCCTTTGAGTTCACGAATCAAAACATTAAAGGATTCCGGAACGTTTAATTTTTCAATTTCTTCGCCCTTAATAATCGCTTCATAAGCTTTACTGCGTCCAGGAACATCATCAGATTTAATTGTCAGCATTTCCTGCAGAGTATGAGCGGCACCGTAACCTTCAAGTGCCCATACTTCCATTTCTCCGAAACGCTGGCCACCGAATTGAGCTTTACCGCCCAAAGGTTGCTGAGTAATAAGAGAATAAGGACCAATAGAGCGCTGATGGATTTTATCTTCCACCATGTGATTCAATTTCAAAACATATTTATAACCAACGGTAATTTTATGATCAAAGGCCTCACCGGTCTTACCATCATAAAGAACAACCTTACCATCTTCCGGCAAACCAGCCTTTTTCAATTCACCGCGAATTTGATCTTCGTTAATACCGTTTAAAGCCGGAGTCGCGACTCGATAACCGAGTTTCTGAGCGGCAAAACCGAGATGAGTTTCCAAAAGCTGACCCAAATTCATACGAGAAATAATACCCAAAGGCGAAAGAATAATATCAATAGGTGTACCATCGGCCATATAAGGCATGTC
>CAIZYV010000010.1 GCA_903937325.1 Candidatus Falkowiibacteriota bacterium
AAAGCTTGCAAATCACTTTTTGGGTCTTTTTTCTTTAATAATAGAAAAATTACCGCGATAATGCCGGCAAGCAATAACAAAAATAAAAGAATTAAAATAGAGTTATCCATATAGATAGATTATAGAATACTTTAACACTTTGGAGTAGGTATTGACTATATGTATAAAAAATGTTATCATTAAAAGTTAATCTTCTTTAATAATTTAATAATCTAAACCAAAAAAACCATAGAAAATGAAAAAAATCCTTTTTTCCGTCCTCCTGATATTATCTATCGGTGCCAGCGCACAAATAAATAATATTTATAGCGCAGATAGCTCTGTCGTTGTAAATAGCATTTACGCCGGCTTATTAAACCAAACGTATTTACCGCTTAATAACTTACGTGCCACTATCAATACGGATTTCCGTGTCGGCGCCAAAATGACCTGGCAAATTAAGCCTTGGCTCAGTGCCATTAGTTTTGCCCATTACGCTCGTGCGCAAAAAGGTGATGATTTTGGGGGTAATTTCTGGCTGAAGTTGCAAAACAAACAGCGAAGGTTCAGCCTAGAGATAGGTAAATTACCAGGTGCAGCCACCGAAATTCGGCCCACACCACTCAGTGCGGACGGTCAATTCGAGGCTGTTACCCAAGCATTAATTCCAGGAACATCGGTAGGTGCAAAAATAAGCTATAAAATAAATCCTGGGGCCAATCAGGACAAGCTTGTTTTCAGCATTAGCAACCGAAACGATCGGACAGAATATGCTGCTCGTGTTCAAATGGGGAAATTTGACCTCATCCAGGCCTATGCAACAGCTAGTAAGACAAGTACTTTGGGTTTATCGTTCAAAAATGAGCGCTTGTACAGCCTGCTTATCGGCCAGTCCAGTGATACTTTAGGAGGTGACAAAATTATCGCCAACTTCACTAACGTAACCATCCTCCCGGCAAAAAAAATAGATCTGTTTTTCAATAGTTCCTGTTCTTTTAAAACAGGGAAAATTAAAAACACGGAAATCGGAATAAGCAAAAACTTTGAGATGAAACATCTCAAAGGGATGATTGCCCTCGCCTATAACCAGGAAAAGAGAGCCATGAACGGCATCCTCTTCCTGCATCCATAAGCGACTTATCAAAGTCGCCAGCAAGCTCCACCTCTCAGGAGCTTGTTTTTTATACAAAAAACCTTCCCGAAATGGAAAGGCTTTGATAAACACCGGGAATTAATTAATTTATAAATCCCCGCAAAATAAGCTAATTTTGCAGTTTTGTTATAAATTTTTAACAACTTCTTTCCATAATATTCTTTGAACAGAAATAATATCGTTTGGCATTTTAGAAAAAAATTTTCCTATTTTAGGTTTAGTTTCCGGCTGACAAAGAAAAATAAGAGAAACGCCATATCCTCTGCTATCTCGACGACCGGAATTCAATGGTTTTAAAAATGTTATTTTCTTAATTTTTACTCCCAATTCTCTAATAGCGGTTTGGTTTATTCTATACTTAAAAGTATCGCCGGCGCGTAATAGGCCGCCAGGAAAATGCCAGCCATGATACCACTTGTCATCACGCCAAGTTAATAACAACCTATTTTTATCATCTCGAATTATAATTTCACATCCAATAACTGGCATTATGTTACAAAGCGATTCGAAAACAGGTAAAGGCAAATCCTTATGCGGATGCTGAAGTTTTTTTGCAGCACTTAAAAAATTTCTTTCATCTTCAATTGTAAACATAATAATATTTAAATTATTAGCCAGGTAACATGAATTATAACAAAAAATTAAAAAACTATGTAGTATCCCGCCCTACATAAAAACAGCCCTTTCAAATTGTCTTTGTTTGTAAACTCCTTTTGCGGTTTGGTGATAAATCTTGGAAAACAAAAACCCTCTCGAAATAAGAGGATTTGAAGACAAAATCAGGCTTGTTAATTTTTTGGATTGTCCCGGCCTTTGAGTAAGGCGAAAACTAAAATAAATAAGATTCCAGCGCCTAATTGTTGCCCCGCGGAAATAGTTATAAATCCAGATAAATCTGATAACCCTGCAATAAAGGCTTGTATAGCCATTCCTAAAAATAGATACTTGATTTTCATTTTTTATTGTTTTAATGTGCGTTCAATTTAACTATAAAAGTAATATAACATAAATATAATAAAAAGTCAATAGCATAAAACCAATGTACTATAGACAAGCAAAAACAGCCCTTTCGGACTGTCTTTACTATTGAGTGTATAACTGAAATTGAATCAGTTTTTATAATATAAATAATCGATCTTTAAATCCAGGTTATGCCGGAAACTCGATCGTCTTCATCTTTAAAGCGCATAATGCGCACGCCCTGAGTATCACGTCCGAGAACACTGACACTCTTGAAAGGCATGCGGATAACCTGTCCGTTGTTAGAAATGATAATCAAATCGCGATCTTCCATTGAATCGGCGTTGACTAAGAAAGCATTAGTAATATTGCCTGTCTTATCTGTCACCTTTGCCGTCTTAATACCACTGCCGCCGCGTCCCTGTAACTTATATAAAGATAATTCGGTTCGCTTACCACAACCTTTCGCCATGATAGTCAGTATTTGATAACTGCGCTTCTTTTCTTTATCGGTCTTAGCCACACCCATACCGACAACCGCATCATCTTTATGCAGTCTAATACCATAAACACCGGAAGCATTGCGGCCCATATCGCGTACGTCCGTTTCCTTAAAGCGAATCGCCTGGCCTTGAGCGGTAATTAATTGAATATGATCAGTACCGGAAGTCGGCTTTGCCCAAATCAAACGGTCGTCTTCTTTAATCTTAATCGCAATCAAACCGCTGCGACGGACA
>CAIZYV010000011.1 GCA_903937325.1 Candidatus Falkowiibacteriota bacterium
AAATATAGCTTCGTGCTATATTTTTTGATTACCTTAAAAATTTGATGGAGTATAAACGCAAAAAAGTAAACCATGAAAAAATTAATTCTTTTATTCTGGGTTTTATTAGCAAATCAAGCCCTTGCTCAAGAGTCCTACAACTATCTAGAGATCGTAGTTGAAAATGGTGATTCCTGGATAAATATCCGTTTACACCCTTTAAAAACGGAGGCTAGTATATTTGAAAAAAACTTAATTAAAACAGTAAGCTTTGAAGATTTTATTAATACTCAGCCAGAGATTACACAACCAGAAGGCTTTTATTTAACTATGGAGCTCGATGACTGGAATAAGGCTTCCAGCATATTAAATCAAGCTTGTCTTCCGAATGGTATTCGTAAGCAGTATATCACTGAACTTGCTACTAGCTTGTCGTATTCTTTATTTGGCGATAGTTTAACGAATTTAAAACGTGAGCAGTTTATTTATTTATGGATCAGTTTAAGTCGAGCAGTGGTTTCAACAAATAATCATTATGCCCCAAACACGCTTGATTTAAATAGTAAATTAAAGCAGTCGGCATTAATTAGTGAGTTAGTTTGGAACTTGATGTGTAAGAGTTGGACCGTGGCTGATGTTAGAGTTTTTGTTCTTAGTAAACCAAACGGTTTGTCTACTACCTTGTTGATAGATGCTGGAGGAAATGTTATGACTAAAATTATCATTTCTCCTGAAATTTATTATCGTAAATCTCACTTTTCTTATGATTTAGTTAATAAATCATCAAGGGATTTAAAAAACTTTGGAGTCTCTGGGCTCCATAAACGGTCTAAATAATTAGGCCTAAATATTTAGTTTTTGAGAAAAAGGAAGTCTGCTCAGGCTTCTTTTTTTAAATAAAAAAGCGCTCAACTTGGTGTGAGCGCTTTTCGTTTGTAGGATTGTTTCCCGTTATTTTTTAATGGTTAAAGAAAAATATCGGATGTAGTGATTGGAGATATTAATCCAACAAGCGAAGATTTGTCCAGATAAATTTTGAATGCTGGTCGACTTATCCAAAGTCCCCCAACTAAATCTAATTCTTTCTGGCCAGATTTTGCTAAAAAAACTAAACGATAATGCATTTTCCAGGTCGGACTGTCGTGAGGTGCAGTAAGAGGAGAATAATACTTTTGTAAGTATGTCGGCCCTTCGTGAATGAAATTGATGACCGACATCCTGGTAGAAAAGCCATTTTTGTAGCCAAGCCGTCTCCATTCTGGATGCCAAATACGTGTTAAGCCTTTTTCATTTTTAACGCAGAATGGTTCCTCCCAGTTTAGTTTTTCGTTGTAATTTTTAGAGCTAATTTGTTCCCAGAGCCCGACTTCTATTCCACTTTGAAAATTGGTTTCAAATTTAGAATTACTGGCAAGATAAATATTACTTTCAAGCCAGGGAAGGTCTTCGGCCAGGAATGAGCCGGCCAGGTCGCGAATAATTTTTGCAGACTTTAATCCATTTCCATAATGGAAGGGATTTAAATTGCCGTTGGGCATACAGTCTAGCTCGATAAAAACGTTCTGCTCGTTTTCTCCACGCAATTTAGCGATTAAATTCTTTGCTTGCATGGCATGCAGCTCCTCAATTTCTAAAATTTCATTAGAAGGAATAAACTGATTTTTTTTGTTCATGATAATTAATTTTTAAGAGTGAAACATAGAAAGACATTATTATTAATATTAAGTTTTTAAAAAACAAAGACCGGATGATGAGTCCGGTCGGAATTTATTGATATTTTGTTATGCTATATTCTGAATTAACAATTTGCTTTTTTATCAATAAAAACCTGGCCGGTAAACATCCAGCAATTAAAATTATTATTACGGTAGGTTTTGTTTGATAAATTAAACATAGAGATATTTTAGCAGATATTAAATAGTTTGCAAGAGTCTGATGGTGCTAAAAATATCATAATCTCTAAT
>CAIZYV010000012.1 GCA_903937325.1 Candidatus Falkowiibacteriota bacterium
ATAGCTCAACAAGAACAAGCAAACAAAGAAATCAAAGACATCCAAGAAAAAATCGCCAAAAGCCAAATTAAATTTGATGCCGAAAAAATAAACCAAGAAAAAAATAATTTGCATCAACAAATAGAAACTTTGGAAATAAAAATCAAAGAAAATAATTTAAACGGACAAAATGAATCCCTTCTATCTAAGCGACAGCATTTACTTCATGAGCTTAATGAATGCCGATTAAGTATATCCGCCAGACAAGAGAAGTTGCGTCTTTATCAAGAGAAAAAACAACAAAATAATCAAGAAATTCAAGAAATTCAAGAAAAAATCGCCAAAAGCCAAATTAAATTTGATGCCAGTAAACTAGAAAAAGATAAAAAAACTTTAAATGATGAATTAAGCGATGTAGACAACAAAATAAATGTTTGGCAAGAAGAGTCACGTCTGTACGATATTAACAAAGAAGAAGAAAAGAGACAGATGTTTGCTCATCAAGACAAGCTGAATAAACTCCAAACAGAAATAAATGCATTATCTAGTAATTTAAATAATCTAAAAATCGAGGCAGTTAGACAAGAAACGCGCCTAGAAGATCTAGAAAATAATATCCGCGACGATAATTTAGAAATAGCAGCAATAAAAAAATATCAAAGTAATGACCATGAAGATATTGACGATGAACATCTACGCAAGCGCTTATCAGAATTAAAAAATCAACTAGAAATGATTGGCGGCATCGATCCGGAAACTGAAAAAGAATTTAAAGAAACCGATGAACGTTATCACTTTTTATCCAAACAAACAAACGATCTGGATACGGCTATTAATTCTCTAGAAAAAATAATTGCCGAACTAGATATAAATATCAAAGAAAGATTCGAAAAAGAATTTAAAGTAATTTCAGAAAAATTTAGTGAATACTTTAAAATTCTCTTTAGTGGTGGCACTGCAAAAATATTTAAATTAGAAGCATCAGAAACAACTACGGAAACAACAACAGAAAATAATGGTATGCCAGTAGATGATGACCGCTTTAAACGCTTGAAACAACTGCGTCGATATAACGCAATGGGTATTGCTGGCATCGAAATTCAAGCGACACCACCAGGTAAAAAAATCCAAACCATCTCGATGCTTTCTGGCGGCGAAAGGGCTTTAACAGCGATTGCTTTAATCTGCGCAATAATCAGCGCCAATCCCTCTCCTTTTGTTGTCTTAGATGAAGTTGACGCCGCTCTTGATGAAGCAAATTCCGAACGTTTAGCGCAAATTTTAGATGATCTGTCCTCTCAAACTCAGTTTGTCACCATCACTCATAACCGCGCTTCAATGAAACGATCTAGCATAATTTACGGAGTAACAATGAAAGCCGACGGTGTCAGCCAATTGCTCAGCATCCGTTTAGACGATATCGCTGCCTTCCGTAATTAAAAATTTAGAAAGATTTTAAACGTTTATCTATATAATAAAGCCGCTAATAAAAAGCGGTTTTATTTATGTACGAAAAAATTTTAACAGCAGCTATCTCCGGACTAGGCGCAGAAATAGTTCAAGTGGAGGCAGATAGCGGCAGCGGCGAATTTGGCCAAATTGCTATTGTTGGACTACCCGATACAGCAATTTCTGAAGCGCGAGAAAGAGTAAAAAGTGCTTTAAAAAATTGCGGGTACGCTTATCCAAAAAGAAAAGTAACCGTTAATCTCGCCCCAGCTCATTTGAAAAAACAAGGTAGCGCTTATGACTTACCAATTGCCATCTGCATTCTGAGCCTAAATACGCGCTTTAATTTTGATTTTAGCCAGGCATTATTCTGCGGCGAATTATCTTTAGACGGCAGTATTCGACCGCTACGATCTATACTGCCTTTAATTTTAGCGGCCAAACAAGCGGGCCTAAAAGCCGCCTTTGTACCGCGCCTAAACGCAGAAGAGGCCTCGCTGGTACCGAAAATTACAATTTATGCCCTCGATTCTTTAACTCAAGTATTAGCCTTTATCAGCCGCCACACATTACTTAATTCCTATCAACGACCATTATTATCTCTAAACACAGCGATAAATGATGATGCCTGGCTACAAATTAAAGGTCAGCAACAGGCCAAAAGAGCTCTAACAATCGCCGCTGCTGGTGGACACAACCTCTTAATGATCGGGCCACCCGGCAGCGGCAAGAGCCTCTTGGCCACATCTCTCGCGGAAATATTACCAGATGTTGGGTTAGAAGAACAATTAGAAATAGCCAAAATCTATAGTATTGCCGGGGAATTTAAGCAAATAGCCAAAAAATTAAAACGCCCTCCTTTTCGCGCACCCCATCATAATGCTTCTTTAGCTTCTTTATTAGGTGGAGGCCGCGGACCTAAACCTGGAGAAATCACTTTAGCGCATAAAGGGGCCTTATTTTTAGATGAATTACCGGAATTTTCTCGTGCCGCTTTAGATAGCCTACGACAACCCCTAGAACAAAGGCAAATATTAATCAGCCGTGCCGAACAGCATCTTTATTACCCTGCTGAATTTCTATTAATAGCCGCTATGAATCCATGTCCCTGCGGTTATTTTGGTGATCCTCATATTAACTGCGTCTGCCCAAGCAATTCAGTTCAAAAATATCGACAAAAAATTTCTGGGCCAATCCTTGATCGTTTCGATTTACAAATCAATGTACCCAGACTGGAAATAACAGAATTATCTAGTGATAAAAAAGGAGAAGCGGCGCCACTAGAAAAAATCACCAGCGCTTATAAATTACAAATAGAAAGACAGGGGACAAAAAATGCCAGCGTAAATCATAATTATTTGCGCTCCTGGCAACATGATAACCAAGCCGCAGAAAAACTTGCCTTAGAAGCAGCCGATAATCTACATTTATCCGCTAGAGCATATGATCGTCTTTTTCGAGTTGCTCGAACTATTGCCGATTTAGACAATAATGACAAGATAAAAGAACAGCATATAGCTGAGGCTTTAAGCTATCGCTTAAGCAATTAAAGAATAGACGATAACCATAAGTAAATTTACTTTATCGGTATTTTTCTGTTATAATAACAGTAATTGCCCTAAGACTGAAAGGGCGGCTAAATTTTAGAATATCTTCTTATGTCCAAAAAAATAATTTCTCTTTCTTTGCTTATAATTTTTCTCCTCAGTACCGGTTTTGGTTGCAAAACAGTAGATAAAAATACGCAAGCAGCTATGCAGCCGATCACCTTAACTTACTGGCGAGTTTTTGACGGCCCGGACGCCTTCCAAGAAAGTTTTGATAAATACCGGGGGATACATTCTAATATCACAATCAATTATCGAAAATTACGTTATGAAGAATACGAAGCGGAATTACTAAACGCTCTCGCTGAAGACCGCGGTCCTGATATTCTCTCAATACATAATACCTGGATAAAAAAATACCAAAATAAACTCAGCCCTCTGCCGGCAGAAACGACCATGGTATATTTAGTGGAGCAAGGCACGATTAAAAAAGAAAGTATACCGACCTTAAAAACAACAAAAAGTCTTACTTTAAAAGATATAAAAGAAAAGTTTGTTGATGTTGTCTATAGTGATGTTGTTTTAGATGATCAAAAAATATATGGCTTGCCCTTATCAGTTGATACTCTCGCCCTATATTACAATCGAGATTTATTAAATAATGCCGGGATGAC
>CAIZYV010000013.1 GCA_903937325.1 Candidatus Falkowiibacteriota bacterium
AAAAAAGCCTTGGTTGATACCAAGGCTTTTATAAAAATATTCGCTATTTTATTCAATCATAGACGCTTTCAGCATCGCCCAATCCTTTTTTGGATCAGTGCTCAGCTTACCTTCAGCAATTAAATCAGCGACGACTGGATCTTCCTGCTTATATTGAGGAGAAGGAACTTCGATACCAGCAAGTACCGGCACTTTTTCCCATACCTTCTCATCCGAGCGATTAGCGATACAGGCGACGCCGATCAAATCACCACCAGCCGCAGCAATAACATCAACGGCCTTTTGGGTCGTTTTGAAATTATTGCACAGATCCTCGAACAAGAGGATGTGATCACCGCGCTTGATAACCCCATCATTTCGCCGAAATACCAGATTAAACTTTTCTTTTTCGGTCGCTGTTTTTAAAGCTGTAACCTCTCTTTCCAGGCAAATACCCGGTATATCAAGGAGGCGGGCAACTGCCTGAGCAATCTTTACTCCACCACTCGGGACGCCAACCAGGCAATCTACTTTAATCATATAGTCTTTTTGAAAAGAACGGATCCTGGTCACCATCAATTTAGCAAAATACTCCAAAACCCGAGGATGTTGTTCAATGACAGCAAAATTAAAGTAGGTATTACCTGCAAAATTTTTCTCTCCGGTAGGGCTAGGATAGGTGCCTGCATAAGCAACCAGCGGACCTTTAAATCTGCCTTGTTCATCTTCAGGACAGCGATAATAACCCTGAAAATTCACCAGTGTGGCCAAAGGATCACCGGGTACAAGCAGTAAAGAAATAACCTCCGAAGTCAGTTCGATGGTCATTAAACGACTCTGAGCGGCATTAATTTGTTTATCAGGGTTACCTCTTAACAACTGCGCTCCTAAAACAGCACCACTGGCACCATCGTTAAGCACCTGCACGATACCGTTGATCCGGTCTTTCGATTGTTGTCCGGCCTCCATCCATGAATCACGCACACCGGGAACAAAAAAATCAATATTATCCGGTAAATTCATTTTCAGGAACTTCAGTTCGGCAGGAGAACAAATAACCGCGTCAAAAAGATATTGCTCAAATGCAATAAGATTCAACGCATCGTTCAAAATGGACATGCTCGGAATCATCCCGCGGCGGTAGCGACATTCCAATATGTCAGTGTCGGTCAAAACGGACACAATTGCAATTTTTACTCCAATTGGCAAGAAGGCGCGAATATCCCGGAAAGCCTTCACAGAACAAGAGCTGCTAACGGTGACAATATCACCCGGCCTCATAAAGACCAAGTAATGGGACAAGATGTTCTTATCCGTTCCGTTTGTGTCTGGCAATTTCAGATCCCAAAAGATTGAGACACCAGGATAAAGCTTAATTATCTTTGGTAAAATTGACTTAAACCCTCGCAGATGGAGAGTGTCATTGAACTTAAAGTGACTGACAAAATCTACCATATCAACGGGATCAGCTAAAGCACTTTGGATTGTTTCCAACAAAAACTGGGGGTTTTTTACCCCATCAAAAGCAATAATTAAAGGTTTTTTCATCTTTCGATTTATTTGGGTTTATACTACAATTATTAAAGGACAACATTCTTTAAAGCCTAATTTTCAAGGTTTAAAGAATATATTAATATATTATAAACAAGCTTAATTGTCAATTTTTGTATATAAAATAAAAACAGCCATTCTGGACTGTTTTTATTTAGTGAGCGGGTAAGGGGAATTATCGTGCTCGCTCCGCCCCAGAATAGGCGGAGCTCACTTGTCCGGACCAGCCGCCCTATCTTCGATAGGTCGTCGCTCTCCTTTTCGCTCAGTCTTCCGACCTCGCTCAAGACTCGCTCGCTGCTTGTTCGATTCTCCTTCTTTAAACTGCCCCTAAATAAAAGAAGCTCCATTTGGAGCTTCTTTTATTTAGTGAGCGGGTAAGGGGAATCGAACCCCTTTCTCAACCATGGCAAGGTTGCATAATAACCATTATACGATACCCGCGAAATCTATCTCTTTATATAGCAAATATTTTTCTTCTCGGCAAGACCTTATAATTCAAGGCCTAAATCTCAAAAAATATGTGCCGCGGGCGGGAATCGGTCACGATCGCTAAGTCTTGCTTGCCTGCAAAAGCAGGCTGCGCTCACTAAGCGCCCCGACCCGGCCTCGCGGTGCCTACGGCACATCGCTCCGGCTTTCAATTCCCGACGCGAGTCACTCAAGTGACTCGCTCCCTTGCTCAAATTTCTATCGAAATTTGTGCCGCGGGCGGGAATCGAACCCGCACTGTATCTCTACAACTGGATTTTAAGTCCAGCGCGTCTACCAGTTCCGCCACCGCGGCTAAATTAATTATCTCATGTTTATACTCCTTAGAAACCATTGCGCTAGCTGGTTTCTAAGGAGTATAAACAAAAAATAGTGGAGATGATGGGAGTTGAACCCATGTCTAATAAGTGCCCTTAGATAATTTTACAAAATTAGACCGATTTAATGAATGTCGCTGACGCCATCGAAAACCGGACAAAAGCGGCGGCAGCCACTCCTCATTGTCTCGAAAATAACCAGAGGAGGCGATTATTTCCCAAGCTTCAAATTATGACACCGGGTGGCGGGGATGAAGCGTCCCCGGTCCGATGGCTACGGCTATTTTTTAATTAAGCCATAACGGGAGCGAAACTCGGAACTTTCCAAGTAAACGCCCTGCCAGTAGTTTTGGCATGTATATTTTTAGGTCATTTTTACGGTTTAACCAAAACCCGTCTTGAATATCTAAGCACAATCGTTATTATCGATACCCGGCATCCCCAGGGCTATCTTACGATGCTTCTTTTTGTCAAAGTCCTTATTTGTCTTTCTACCTCACGTTTTTTAATAGATTCACGTTTATCATACTTCTTTTTACCGCGGCCTAAAGCAAACTCTAATTTTACGAAACTGCGTTTAGTATACATTTTGAGCGGAACCAATGTCAAGCCTTTTTCCTGAGTTTTGCCGAGCAAATGGGCAATTTCTTTTCTATTTAAAAGAAGCTTGCGTTCCCGCACCGGATCATAATCAGGCAGCTTCCCAGCGTAGCGATATGGGGAAATATGAGCGTTAAGTAGCCAAAGTTCAGGGCCATTTTGTCCAGAACGCAAAGAAACATAAGCGCCGCCGAAATTAATATGACCAGCCTTCGCCGATTTAGCTTCATGGCCTAACAAAACAACGCCGGCCTCATAAGTTTCTAAAAGGTCGTAATCAAAACTAGCTCTGCGATTGTTGGCCAGCGTCGGCATAATTCCAAGATTTTAAGCGGGCAACGACTTCATCGTTGAACATCATATTTTCTA
>CAIZYV010000014.1 GCA_903937325.1 Candidatus Falkowiibacteriota bacterium
ATGCTCGGAGCTCTGATGGTCACGGAGAGTTTCGGCCATGAATATCCTTTCTGGGTGGCGCCGCTCAATACCGGCTTACTGTTAGCTGTTTTCTTATTTTTATCTATTAAAGCACGCAAGAAAGCGGCAATCGTTTAATTATCTATTTTTATGGTCTATATATAAAAACTAAAGAAGAAATTGAAGCAATTAGAGCCGGTGGCCGTATTTTGGCGCGTATTTTAAAAGATTTAAGTGTGGCCGTGCAGCCGGGGGTGAATACAGCTGATTTGGAAAAAATGATGATTGCAGCGGTTGAGGCGGCTGGCGGCCGCCCGGCTTTTAAAGATTATCCAATGGGTGGCGGTATTTTTTTCCCATCCGCTATTTGTGCTTCAATTAATGAAGAAGTGGTTCACGGCGCTTCCATCCCTGGGCGAGTATTGCTTGAAGGTGATATTATTGATTTGGATATTGGTATGGAATGGCCAGTAAAAGCTGATTTGCGCAAAAAATTATCTTTGCCGACTAACCCTCATTCTCCGGCCGGCGGTTATTATACCGATATGTGCGCCACTGTGCCAGTAGGGAGGATTAGTAAAGAAGCAAAAAAATTGTTAGCAGTTACACAGGAGTGTCTGATAGCAGGTATAAAAAAAGTGAAGCCGGGGGCGTGTATCAATGATATTGGCAGCACGGTACAAAAGATAGCAGAAGGGGCTGGTTATGGCGTGGTGCGCGATCTTGTTGGTCACGGAGTCGGCTATCAAGCCCATGAAGATCCAGAAGTTTATCACTATGCGATTAATCCTAATTCTCCAGCTAATCTCGAGCTTAAACCGGGTATGGTTATCTGTATCGAACCGATGATAAATGCCGGTACACATCGGGTTAAAGTGGCGGATAACGGTTTTACAATTATCAGCGCGGATAATTCTTTAAGTGCGCATTTCGAGCATACTATCGCTGTAACCGAGGACGGCTATGAAATATTAACACTTGAATAAAATATGATTTTGAATTCTGAACAGCAATATTTAGGCGTCGATTGGGGGGAAAAGCGTATCGGCTTGTCTTTGGCTGATGCGGAGACGAAGATGGCTTTGCCTTTTAAAACAGTGTCTGATTTACGTTCCCTTATAGCTGTTATTGAGGCGGAGAATATTGGTCTTGTTGTGATTGGTTCGCCGCGCAAAATGGCGGGCGGGGAAGCAAATACCCCTCTTTTTCTTAGCTTTTTACGCGATTTACGTGCTCAGTCGGCCGCGCCGGTAGTAGAAATTGATGAACGTCTTTCTAGTAAGGCGGCCGATGCTTTATTTGGTGATAAAAAAAATAAAGCTGGACGGGATGAGATTGCGGCGGCTATTTTTTTGCAGGATTATTTGGACAGCGTTAAGGTTTAAGCTCTATGGATTCTACTTTCCCAACGAGAGCTATTATTTTAAATCGACACGACTGGCGCGAGGCTGACCGCCTCGTTTCTGTTTATACTCCCGCATATGGCCGTTTAACTCTTTTAGCACGGGGGGCGCGTAAATCCGCTTCCAAGCTGGCGGCGCACTTAGAACCAATTAGCTTAAGTCGCTTATTGGTGGTAAAGGGAAAAGGTTTCGATTACGTTGGCTCGGCCTTGATGGACGAGGCTTTTTTAAATATAAAACAAGATTTTAATAAATTATATTTTGCTGGCCAAGCTTTGCAACAATTTTCTGCTTTAGTGCATGAGGGTGAAGCCGATCCGGCTCTTTTTGAATGGCTGGAAAAGTGGCTGCTTAATCTTGATTCTGTCGGTGAAAATAATTTATCTAAAGAAGACGGTCGTTTTCGCTTAGCTTTGTTTTCTTGGCGACTTTTTGCTCTTTTAGGCTACAAGCCGGAATTACAAAAATGTGTTGCTTGCGCCGGCACTTTGGCACCGGGAAAAAATACTTTTGATTTTGCTCGCGGTGGCTTGATTTGTTCTCTTTGTGCCGAGCAGTCGGTTGAAGCGGCCGCCAAAGGTTTTCTTTTACCCTTATCGGATAATTGTATTAAGCTTTTGCGCTTAATGGATGGTGAAATTACAAAAAATATTAAATTTTCGCCCCGGCTTTTGCATGAGTGGGAGCATTTGAATATTCGATTATATAGCTGGTTTCAGTCTTAAAGGTTGAAGCCTTTTTAATCGGAGTTTTAATAATTTTGTTTGACATGTAGTAATTTTTTTGATTAAATAATTTGATACTCAAAATTGAGTAATACCTAAATTCTGCTGGGTTAAGCGCAGAAAACTCTTTAACAATTTGTAAAAATAGGAGACCAAATTATGGCTACTAAACAACAAATTCCCGTCTTAGCCGCCAGATTGGTGGAATTTCAAGACGAATTTTATATTCTGTCAACTGATGACGCCCAGTGGACTATCATGAATGGGAGGGAGGCAGCTAAATTAGCGGCTAACGCTATTGCTAATCGTCCTAAAACGAAAGACAAGCCGCTAGCACAAGCAGACTTTACTATTTTGAACGATTCCATGTCTGTTTTATCAGTCTCAGCCACTGCGACAAATTTTGTCGCTAAAGATTATTTTGTGGTTGACACTAGTCAGGATGCTAAGGTTAAAATTTCGCATCTTGGTTATGCCTTCATAAAAAGGTTCTTAGGTAAGGTTGAGAAACCATTTTCGGGTAGTACCGTGAGTGTAAGAAGTCTGAAAAAAAGATTAGTTGACGGTTCAATATTAGCTGCACTAGGTGGAAAGAAGTTAGCTGAAACGTCCTTAATTGAGTTTTACGCTGTGATAGCTGCCCAGCCTTATGGCGAAATGGGCAGTTTATCTAGTAATAGTCTTAATCTGGAAAACATCTTTTATATAAAAGATGTTAATGACATTCTGTGTGCCGTAAGCGTGATTTGGTTCAATGATGGCTGGAATA
>CAIZYV010000015.1 GCA_903937325.1 Candidatus Falkowiibacteriota bacterium
AATGGTTGTAGCGTTATTAACTGCCGCCATGAAGATAACTTCGGTTTTTTCAGTCATTTCTCGAGCCATAGTCAAACTAAATGTTTGATAAATAGTATCATCAATTTTTTTAGCCTCTTGTACTGTTTTAACAAGGCTCATCCATTTTTCTAAAGCCCAAGGTCTGTCCTCTTTCAATAAGCTTGAATAAACATCGCCCATTTCTGTTGCGGTAAGGGAAATTTCCGCCCTTCTTTTTGGAATAAGTTTGTCGATTCGTACGTCGCTATTTTTTTCTTCGACCTTATCAATCTCAATTTTAGTTGAAGCCAATCGAAGCATTTTTCTTAAAATTTTGTTTTTACCTTCATAACAACTTTCACTATCAAGTAATTCAGATAATTCTTCGAAAGTTTCAGTTTCTTCAATTACTCTCAAAGTAGTGCTTTCCCATTTTTCATAATAGATTTCAAGAGATGCGACTCCATCTAAATATTCGCATACTTTGTAAGTCAGGCAGCGATTTTGTATATCCGCCATTTCCTCTAAAGATTTGGCGAAATCACACCAGCATACTAGTGCTAAGAGTTTTTCAGAAAAAGTCTTCGAAAATAACTTTAATTCGAAAAATTCAGGATAAGAGAAGTAAGCTGTTTTTGCTTCTTCAATGTTTTTGTACTTTTTTTCTTCATCTTTCACTGTGGATAATTTTAAGGTTTATGATTTATTGGATTATCCCAAGTTTCTTGCATAAGAAACCTAAAAAAATCCAATAAAGCTTCGCCTAAAAATTAATGTTTTTAATGAACTTTTAGTAATTTTACTATATCATATATGTCATTATTTGTCAATATAACTTAAAATTTCCACCCCTTTCTCAATTTTTCTAATAATTCTGTTAAAATTTAATAAATTTAAGATTTTAAGACTACATACGAAAAACACCGCTATTATATGGCGGTGTTTTTTTGTTTAATTTTTCTTAGTATATCGTGATATAATTATGATGTTGCTATTTAGTTAATAATATTATTCATAGTTTAGTTTAAATTTATGCCTTTTTTGTCGCTTATATCATTATTGATTATCATTTTAGCTTTTATCAGCCTCTTTACTTTAGCCGTGGTTTTTTTCGGTTCTGCTATGATTTATGCCAATATCGCGACACGCGTTCCCTGGGCGAGAATACCGATGGCTAATTTGGAGCAAATTTTTGTCGCTATTAATTTACCGGCCGGCTCAATCGTCTATGATCTTGGTTGCGGTGACGGTCGTTTTTTATTTTTAGCGGAGAAAAAAGGTTTTCGGGCTATCGGTTACGAATTATCTTTTTATCCTTATTTAAAAGCGGTGTTTGCCCGGCTGATAAGAGGTAGTAAAGTAGAGATAAAATATCAAGATTTTTTTAAGCAAGATTTAAGTCACGCTGACGCTGTTTTTATCTTTTTGACGGCTTCAGTAATGGATAAGATCGGCCGTAAGTTAAAGAAAGAATTACGCCTGGGTACACGCGTTGTTTCTTATGGTTTTATTATTCCGGGCTGGCCGACGCCGCAAATATTGTCCACCGCGCCAAGCAAGACTTATGTTTACTAATTTTTTTCCTGGTTTGTAAATAATTTATGATTTTTCTTTTGCTTTTTTTAGCCCTGCTTTTACTTTACTGCCTATTTTTTGCGGTTCAATTTTATTATATAGTTTTCAAGGGTTATGCCCCTTTTGTTTCTACGGATCAAAATTCTTTACGGATGATATTGGCAGAAATTGAAATTATTTCCGGCTTATCGGTTTATGAGCTCGGTTGTGGGAGAGCTTTATTTCTCCGACAAGCGGAGAAACTTCTGCCTAATTCTAAATTGACGGGAGTTGAAAATTCACCTGTCATTTATTGGCTGAATTTGTGGTATCTGCGCTTGCGCCGAAGTCACATTACTTTATTGAGAAAAGATTTTTTTCAGATTAATTTAGCTGACGCCGATATAATTTATTGTTATTTAAATCATGCAACCATGAGTCGGTTGGCTGACAAAATAAAAATTGAGTGCCGGCCCGGTACAATAATTATCAGCCGGCGTTTTTATATGCCCGGCTTTTTGTCAGAAAAGACAATTGTGAGTGGTCAACATAAAGTTTATTTTTATCGAGTATAAGTATGGTAATGTTTTATTTTTGGTGTTTAAAAAAATGCTTTATTAACAAGCATTTTTTGTTGGTTCTATTTTTGCATCGCCTTAAGTACCTGCAAGTATAAGTTTTCGACAATTTTTTCCTGTTCGGCGCCGCTACGGATATAATGATCGAGGCCGGGGGCAGCGTTTATTTCGATGACTTTATATTTTTTTGGGGTGTCACTGATTTTTCCTTCTATCATAAGATCGACGCCGCTGAGACGGAGTCCCATGTCTTTTGTTAGCTGAATACATATTTTTTTAAATTGTGGGTGGATATTTTTAGTGACATCAAATGATTCTCCTC
>CAIZYV010000016.1 GCA_903937325.1 Candidatus Falkowiibacteriota bacterium
ATTTTTTTAAAATAAAAGCAGCAATCCCCCAAGAAGAAAGAACAATCACTAGACCAATTAAGGAATTCTTCAAAATATTTTTGGCAATTGTAATCCTTTCTTCCCGACCATTGCTAGTCATCCAAACAAAACCACCATAAATAACCAAACAAACAGCAATAACACTCAAAAACATCAGAATAATGTTAATAATTCTGACCGCGATAATCATCGGACTAGTTGAGTTCAGGCGAATTCCTGCTCCAACCTGATTAACCCCAGCATCAACAGCAGCAAAAGCAAAAATAGGAATTGAGAAAAAAATAATACCAATTAAAAAACTGACTAGTGGTTTAAAACTTTTTTTCATGGGGAGTAAATCTCTTTAAATTTAAACAATGAGATTTTAGATAATAAAGATTTTTTATTTTGACGACGAAGTGCTTTTAGGCTATAATTTCTCAATAAACATCAAGAAAATAATCACCAGAATTTAAAGCAAGTAGTTTAATTTATTTTAACATAAAAAACTAAAATCGTGAAATAAAAATGACCATTGATCGAGTAATTAAAAAATTCATCGATAACAACCCAACTTCAGACCCGGAGATTCTCCGTTTGGCCTATGATTTTGCCGCTGAAGCTCACCGCGGACAATTCAGAAAAAGCGGTGAACCATATATCATCCACCCCCTTTATGTTGCCTATTTATTAGCTGAAATGAAAGCTGATTTAGCGACCATCACCGCTGGTATTCTTCACGATGTTCCAGAAGATACCGAAAGGACTCTTGAAGATTTAAAAAAAGAATTTGGAACTGAAGTCGCAAATCTAGTTAAAGGAATTACTAAGCTTGGAAAAATAAAATATCGTGGTCTTGAGAGATATCGAGAAAATTTAAAAAAAATGTTTTTAGCAATGGCCATGGATGTTCGGGTCATTTTTATTAAATTTTGTGATCGTCTTCATAACATGAGGACCTTGGATTATTTACCAGAAGAAAAACAACAACGAATCGCTAAAGAAACTTTGGAAATATATGCACCAATCGCTGGAATTCTTGGAATTTGGCGTCTCAAATGGCAACTTGAAGATTTGTGTTTTAAATATTTATATCCCGAAGAATATCATAAACTGGAATATGAATATGAAGTTGAACAAAAAGCCGAAAGAAATGATTTTTTTAATACAATCAAAAAAAATATTACCCCGATTCTAAAAGATCAAAAAATTCAAAATGAAATTGAAGTCAGATTCAAGCATCTCTACAGTATCTATCAAAAAATGAAAAGTAAAGATCGACGCTTTGATGAAATATATGATGTTTTTGCTTTAAGAGTAATTGTGCCAGCGATCGATGATTGTTATAAAGCCCTAGGTATTATCCACACGCTTTGGCGACCGAAACCAAATCGTTTTAAAGATTATATTGCCGTACCAAAGCCAAATGGCTATCGGTCTCTACACACAACTATTTTTGGTCCCGAAGGTAAAGCCGTTGAATTTCAAATTAGAACACAGGAAATGCATGAAGAGTCATTATATGGTCTCGCCGCCCACTGGTATTATAAAGCAAAAAATCAAGGCGGCATGCAGCCTCATTGGGTTAAAGAAATAATCGATATCCAAAAAGAAATTTCTGACACCAATGAACTGATAAAAAATATTAAATTAGACATCTTTAACGATCGAATTTTTGTTTTTTCCCCGAAAGGAGATGTTTTTGAGTTGTCGGAACAATCGACTCCCATTGACTTTGCTTATGCTGTCCATACTAATATCGGCAATCAGGCTACTGGCGCCATTGTTAATGATCGCCTATCCAAGCTTGATCAAGAACTAAAAAATGGCGACCTCGTTGAAATAATTACCGAAAAAGGCCGCCAATATCCAAACCGCGACTGGTTGAAATTTGCCAAAACAAAACGTGCGCGTGACCGCATTAGACAATTTGCGAAAAAGGGCCCCTTAGAAAATATCAAACGTTTTATACCGGGCATGAAATAAACAATAAAAAAACCGCCCATACAAGGGCGGTTTTTTAAAATCATTTTAACGGTTTTGAGTTTCTTCCAATTTGCCTGTTTTGCGCAAATATTCTTTCTTACGTTGCATTTCCATGCTGGTTAAAGCATATTTTTTCTGCTGTCTTTTAGTTTTTTTCGGCTCTAAATGTTGTTTAGAACGCGCTTTGTCCAGACGCTTACTATTTTTCAAGCCTTTTTTGAATTTACGCAAAAAGCTTTCAAAACTTTCACCTGGTTTTCGTTTGAAATCAGCCATAAATAACACCTTCCTTTCTATTTACTTTTTTTTCTAATTTATCTTTAACTTTCTTAAACGCTAAAGTTTCTTGAACGCCCGATTCCATATCTCTAAGCAAAATTGTCTCATCCATAACCTCTTTCTTCCCGAGTATCAAACTAATTTTTGCTTTAAGGCGGCTGGCTTCTTCCATTTGATTTTTTAAACTATCGGTAGAAAAAGATTGGCGAACATTAAAGCCGGCGCGACGCAATTCTTCAAATAAAATTAGTGATTTTATTTTTGCCTGATCACCTAATTGAGCAAGAAAAACAACCTCCTCCTTTAAATCCGGTAAAATAAGTTTATCTTTAATTTTACTAACCAAGCGTTCTAAACCAATAGCTAAACCAACAGAAGGGGTCGGCCTCCCACCCAAACTTTCAACGAGGTTATCATAACGTCCACCGCCAGCCAGGGCCAGCTTACTATTGGCAATGCCTTCATCGTTGGTCGGCCAAAATTCAAAAACTGTATCATTATAATAACTCAAACCACGAACAAGGTAAGGATTGAAGTTATAAGGAATATTTAATTCATCAAGATATTCTAAAACCTTGGCAAAATGTTCGCGACTTTCATCAGACAAACAATCGGCAATCTGCGGAGCTTCGGCTAGAAGCTGCTGACACACCTCTTCTTTGCAATCTAGCAAAGCAATCATATTTTTGCCGAGATATTTTTTACAATTATTACAAAGTTTGGAACGACGTCCTCGCTCCTTATAAAAATTATTCAATTTACCAGCATATTCCTTACGACAATCAATTTTACCAAGACTGTTAATCTGAATTTGAAAATTTGCCTGCAAGTCTTGAAAAAAATTATAGGCAGCCGCTAAAAGCAAGGCTTCAGCCATCGGCTTATTTTCTCCTATAATTTCTAAATTAAATTGATTAGATTCGCGATATCGTCCAGTCTGCATCTTTTCTCTACGAAAAACAGGACCAATTGAATACAGGCGCACAGGTTGAGGTAATTCCGCAAAATTATTTTCAATATAAGCGCGTAAAATACCTTGAGTTAATTCCGGTCGTAAAATGCCATTTTCACCTTTCTCGCAATCAAGTCCATAAAGTTCTTTATCATTATTATGGCGGCTCGATCGCTTATAAAGCTCCGCGTTTTCGATAACCGGAGTCTTAATTGCGTTAAAACTATATAGTTCTGCTAAAGAAGCAGCCTTGTCTGAGACTGTGCTGAAATAACGGAATTCTGATGGAACTATATCTTTCATACCCAAAAGACGATCGATGGCTTTTGCACTTCTTTTCTCAACCGGCTTTTTAAAAGCAGGCATATTTCTATTTGGCATTTTTTTTCTAGGCATAAATATTAACGATAAGGAAAAATTAATTGCTGGAAGCAGAATAATCGACCGGATCATTAAAAACGGTCGCTCGATTAAAAGGCCATCCACGCAAAAATACCCGACCGGTAATAAAGCTCTTGTTAACTGGTCCAAAACTGCGAGAGTCTTTAGAGCCAGTGCGATTATCGCCCATCACGAAATACTCATCCGTGCCTAAATCAATTTTTGTATCACTACTAGAATAAGTGGGGGTATTGGGGTCAAGATAATTTTCTACTAAAACCAAACCGCCTGGATACTGAGAATTATAAACTATTACTTTAGAATCTTTAACTTGCACGCTTTCTCCGGGAAGTCCGATAATCCGTTTAATAAAATATTCTTGAGGATTTAAAGGATAACGAAAAACCACAACCTCGCCACGCTCAATCGGTCGGAAACGATAACTGATTTCATCAATAATCAAATATTCATGATCACGGAAACTAGATTCCATCGACATGCCTTTGACATAAAAAGGTTGAATTAAAAAGTAACGAACAGGAATAATAATAGCAAAAGAAATAACCGCTACTTTCAGTCCCTCCCAGGCTAAAATTAAGAATTTCTTAAACATAATGAAAAATTGCTAAAAAATAGCCCATCCTACTACCAAAAGATAGTAAATAATTAAATCGGCAAATTAGCAATGTTTAATGAGCATATCATAAAAAAGTAAAAAAGGCAAATCTCCTAAATATTGATTATTAGCCAATAAACATCGCATCGCCATAACTGTAAAATCGGTACTTCGAAGCAATAGCCTCTTGATAGGCGGTTGAGATTGCCTCTTGTCCGGCTAAGGCCGACACCAACATTAATAAGCTCGATTTTGGCAAATGAAAATTAGTTATAAGAGCATCAACCATAATAAATCGATAACTAGGATAAATGAAAATATTCGTCCATTCATGATACGTTTCTCCTAGAGATAATCTTCCCGCTGCCAAAGCCTGACCGTATGATTCTAAGACGCGGCAACTAGTCGTGCCGACAGCAATAATTCTACGCCCATCTTTTTTTGCAGTAGCAAGAATTTTTGCAGTCTTACGATTGACTGATGCTAATTCCGCATGCATCTGATGCTGACGAATATCTTCACTCTTGACTGAAGCAAATGTTCCTAAGCCAACATGGAGAGTGACGGGGGCAATCTTTACACCCTGAGCGCGCAAACGAGATAATAAACGCTTAGTAAAGTGTAAACCGGCTGTCGGAGCCGCCACCGAACCGCGATGTTTTATTTCGGCATAAACAGTCTGATAACGGGCGCGATCCAAACGCTGGCTGGCGCCGGCTTTAATATAAGGAGGCAGAGGCATCAGCCCTATTTTCTCTAAAACGCGGCGGAACTTATCTCCGCCAAAATTAAATTCAACAAGCCAAGTACCGTCCCCCTGATCAACGAGTAGAGTGGCAATTAAAGAACTCGCAAATATTATTTTCAAGCCGACGTGAGCACGCCCACCAACTAAACATTCCCAGCGCTTTCCTGATTTAAATTGATGTAAAAAAATTTCCATCCGACCACCGCTTCCCTCTTTTCGGCCGAAAAGACGAGCAGGAAAAACTCGAGAATCATTAATAACCAAAACATCACCAGACTTTAAAATATCGGGTAAACGATCAAAACGGCTATGGCTAATTACACCGCTGCGACGATCTAAACATAAAAGCCGGGCATGATCGCGTGGATGCTCCGGCTCTTGAGCAATTAAAGCTGGCGGTAAACTATAATCAAATTCACTAAGCGAAAACATAAATTATAATAGAGAAGCTTTAGAATTAATATTTCGACCAAGGTGACTATAAGCGGCGGCAGTCGCCACGCGCCCCCGAGACGAACGATCTAAAAAACCAAGCTGTAACAAATATGGTTCATAAATATTTTCTAAAGTATCAATTTCTTCACCAGTGGCTGCCGCTAAAGTGTTTAAACCGACAGGTCCACCCTGAAATTTATCAATCAAAATAGTTAATATTTTACGATCAACTGCATCCAGACCTAAATCATCAATAGCTAATAAGGAGAAAGCTTCATCACAAGCTTTAAAACTAATAAGGCCATTATTTCTAACCTGACAATAATCGCGAACACGCTTAAGCAAACGATTAGCGATACGTGGCGTTCGACGAGCCCTTCCAGCGATAGCAAGCGCTGCCTCTTTCGGTAAATCAATCTTTAAAATATCAGCACTACGAGCAATTATCTTCTCCATTTCATGAGAATGATAAAACTCCAAATGATGTGATAAACCAAAACGATCGCGCAAGGGTGCAGACAACAAGCTAGCCAAGGTGGTGGCACCGATAATAGTAAAATGCGGTAAATCCAAGCGTAAGGTTCTAGCACTCGGGCCTTTGCCCATAATTATATCAAGAGCATAGTCTTCCATCGCCGGATACAATATTTCTTCAACTGCTTTAGGCAGACGATGAATTTCATCGATGAATAAGATATCGTTCTCTTCTAAATTGCTTAAAATAGCGGCCAAGTCACCACTCTTTTCGATTGCCGGTCCGGAAGTAACGCGTATATTCGACCCCATCTCATTAGCAATAACATGCGCTAAAGTCGTCTTCCCTAAACCGGGAGCACCATAAAGTAAAACATGTTCTATTGGTTCATGGCGCTGTTTAGCGGCAGAGATAGCAATTTCCAAATTATCCTTAATGCTTTCCTGGCCAATATACTCGCGCAAAAAACGCGGACGTAAATTCGTTTCCAAAACATTTTCTTCAATTACTTCCTGCGGATCAAGCAGACGTTGAGAATCAGACATATATTTTAATTAAATTCATCCCAGGTCATTTGGCCATCGCCAGATAAATCAAAACTTGCCCCACCAAAAGACGGCTTAGACCGTAAATTAACATCCAACCAGGCTTTAACTGAAGCCAACCATTCTCGATACTTTAAATGCTCAGCATCAGCATAAAATCTTTTATCCGCTCGACATCCCCAAGCCTGCAAATCTAAGCGCTGAGCGATAAACAAAGCCCGAGAAAGATGAAAATCCTGAGTAACGATAAGGAAAGCATCAGCGGCAAAAATTGATTTTGCCCGATACAAACTATCATAAGTATCAAAACCAGCGTGGTCAAGAAAAATATCACTGGCAGGAACTCCTTTTGCTAGTAAATAATTTTTAGCGGCGTTAACTTCATCATACAATTCATCACCATGATCACCACTGACTAAAATCTTCTTTACCAAAGCGGCCTCATATAATTCAATGGCCGTATCCAAGCGATCAGCAAAAATAGGACTTAATTGATAATTTTTTTGTACCGCCGCGCCTAAGACTAAAACCATTGGTCTTTGCCCTTTAATATCAGACAAGCAGTCATCAACAATATAACGATCAAAGGAGTCAACGCGCTGTTGCAATAACCAAAACGACCAAAAACCAAAAACTAATATATAAATTAACCATCGCCAATGAAAATATTTTTCAAACATAAAAAATGTATAGATAAATTGAATCAACGCTGACGAAATTCACAAATCTTATTAAAATCACAAAATTTACACATTTCCGAGGGTCGAGGCAGAAAATGGCGAGCTTTAATTTCTTTAATTTGCGCAATTATTTCCAATTTTAACTTTTCTTTCTCGCTTTCTTTGGGAACAAAAGACAGAGAAGCTCCCCCCTCGACATAATAATATCTTAAAGATAAAACTTTAATTTGTAAAACCTCCTCCAAAAATAATTGATATAAAATTAATTGACGCCGATCTTTCCAAACTAATTTATCTTTCGGGCGGCCGGTCTTATAATCTATCACTTCCACGCCACCATCCAATTTATCAACGCGATCTATTGCTCCTTTGATTGTTTCACCGCCTATCTTAAAAGAAAAACTTTTTTCTAAAAACATGGGCCTAGGTGCTTGTTCATAATTGCTTAAAAAAGCTCCAAGAAAATCTAATAGAGCCTGCTTAGCCCGTCGATGATAATCATCACGTTGTTCGGTGCTTTCATAACCATCATTAACCCAATGGCTGGCCAAAATATTCTCTAAACGAGATATATTAAATAATTCTGTATCCGGCGTTGTTTCACCAAACAGACTAGGCTGTAAATCACCGGCCAAAGGTTTTAAAAAATCATAAAAAACATTATGCATAACCCGACCAAAAATTAAGCTAG
>CAIZYV010000017.1 GCA_903937325.1 Candidatus Falkowiibacteriota bacterium
TCTTTCATTATGTTTTTTGTAGTATAATATCTCCGCTGCTACTTTATCTTTATTTCTTCTTTAAGTGGTGTTTAAAGATTAATTGCTAGACTATATTTATTAATAAATAATGCGCGTTTCCAGGCAGACGGGTAATCATCCGCGTTTGGGCGCTATATGTATGTTGAAAGATAAAAAAACTACCCTTGAAAAAGAGGAAGGTGCTAGCTCCGCTGCTCATGATAAGCGAATTGAAGCGGCCGCTAATGCCATGGAACAGATTAAAACAAAATTCGGTGATGGTGCAATTATGAAATTTGGTGATGTGCGCAAAACTAACGTCGACGCTATTTCTACCGGTTGTTTATCTCTTGATTTAGCTTTTGGTATCGGTGGTGTTCCTCGCGGACGCGTTATTGAAATTTTTGGTCCTGAATCTTCTGGTAAAACAACCTTAGCTCAGCATATTGTGGCAGAAGTCCAAAAGCTTGGCGGTATTGCTGCTTTCGTTGACGCCGAGCACGCTCTCGATCCCGATTACGCCGCTAAAATCGGTGTTAATGTTAATGAATTATTAATTTCTCAGCCAGATTCCGGCGAACAAGCTTTGGAAATTGTGGAGACACTGGTACGTTCTAATGCTGTTGATGTCGTTGTTGTCGATAGTGTGGCCGCCTTAGTTCCGCAAAAAGAAATTGAAGGCGATATGGGCGATCAGCATATGGGTTTGCAGGCGCGTTTGATGAGCCAGGCTTTGCGCAAATTAACTGGCGTTATTGCTAAGACTAAAACAAGTGTTATTTTTATTAATCAGATTCGTCATAAGATCGGGGTATTTTTTGGTAATCCGGAAACGACGTCCGGTGGTAATGCTTTAAAATTTTATTGCTCTGTCCGTGTAGAAGTACGTCGAGCCGCTCAGATTAAACAAGGTGAGAATATTATTGGTAATCGCGTTAAAGTGAAGATTGTGAAGAATAAAGTGGCCGCTCCTTTTAAGACTTGCGAATTCGATATTATGTATAATGAAGGAATTTCTGTTGCTGGTGATTTACTCGATGTTGGTACCGAATACGGCGTTATTAAAAAGAATGGTAATTCCTATGCTTTTGGCGATCTCAAACTTGGTGTTGGCCGTGAAAGTGCAAAAAAAATGATTAAGGAAGATAAAAAACTTTTAGCAGAGATCAGAAAAGCAATATTAAGTGAAGTTAAGAGTAAGACGATTGAAGCGCCTGCCGTTAAAAAATAATATTTATCTGTTTTTCTCAGGCGCCCATCATCGGGCGCCTGTTATCTAATATATGACCTATATCCTCTCTGTTGGCGGTTCTTTAATAGTTCCGGCCACCGGTATCGATACTACTTTTTTAAAAGCTTTTCGTCGTTTTGTGTTATCACGCTATGACGCTGGTGATCGTTTAGTTATTGTCGCCGGTGGTGGTGTGACTGCTCGCAAATATGTACAAGCGGCTTCAGCGGTAGAAAAAGTTCCAGAGGATGATCAGGACTGGCTCGGTATTCATGCTACTAGGCTTAACGCTCATCTGGTGCGTACTTTATTACGCGATGTTGCTCATCCAGAAATAATTACTAATCCGACTAAAGTTTTGCATTCACGTTCGCGTGTTTTAGTTGCCGGTGGTTATCGTCCCGGCTGGTCGACCGATTATGTGGCCGTTCTTTTGGCGCAAAAATATAAAGCGAAGAAAGTAATTAATCTTTCCAATATCGATTATGTATATGATCAAGACCCGCGCCTAAACCCTCAAGCTAAGATAATTAAAGAAATATCATGGGATAATTTTCGCCATCTCGTCGGTGATGAGTGGCGCCCGGGGATGAACGCGCCTTTTGATCCTATTGCTTCGCGTTTAGCTCAGTCTTTACACTTACAAGTTGCCGTCTTAAACGGCCACAAGCTTGCCAATGTCCAGAAGTTTTTGGATGGGAAGAAATTTAGTGGAACACTTATTAATAATTAAGCCTTGAAAAATAGAGAAGATAAAAAAGAGCCCGCTATTTTTAGCAGGCTCTTTTTTTTACGAGTATTTTTATTTTATTTGGTCGCTCAGGCGCCGGTAAACCTCTTCGATTTCTCCCTGGCCATCGACGCTGATCAGGCGTTTTTGGCTGGCATAGAAATCGAGTAATGGCTGAGTTTGTTGCTGATAAATAATTAGACGATTTTTAATCGTTTCTTGATTATCATCAGCGCGTCCGGTTGTTTGTCCGCGCAGAATTAAGCGCTTACTTAATTCTTCCGCGCTTACCTCCAGATTTAATATCAACGGGAGAGCCTTTGCGGCAAGGAGTACGTCTAAATAATTAGCTTGGCTGATGGTGCGAGGATAGCCATCAAAAATAAAACCGGCAACTTGGCCGCTATTTTCTACTTTATTTTTGATAATTTCATCGACAATATTATCGTCGACTAATTCTCCTTTAGCCATCAAATCCTGTACTCTTTGGCCGATATTAGTTTGGCGGGAAACTTCTTCCCGCAAGAGCGCTCCTGTAGAGAGGTGTTTTAAATCAAGCGCATCCGCTATTCTCTGGGCTTGCGTGCCCTTACCTGCTCCCGGCGGTCCGAATATAATAAAATTACGCATAGACATTTAAATAATGAACAATTGATTCTTATGTGCGCCCAGAGGGATTTGAACCCACGACCGTCTCCTTAAGAGGGAGCTGCTCTACCAGCTGAGCTATAGGCGCTTATTTATTTGTAGGGTGGCTGGGGAGGGGCTCGAACCCTCGACCTTAGCGTTATGAGTGCTACGCTCTAACCAGCTGAGCTACCCAGCCATTATTTTTTCTCTGGCACAGGATAATTATATTTATCTCGAGCCTAAGAGTCAAGACCTGGTTTGTACTTAAACTTGTGCTCCGGAGAGGACTTGAACCTCTAACCTTGTGGTCCGAAGCCACACACTCTATCCAATTGAGCTACCGGAGCTTTTTTGCTTTGTCTATCGCTTTGTTCGATATTTGTTTGATAGGCACAAGGCTTGCCCGAAAGTCTTCGGGCAAGCCTGATATAAGATTGTCAATTGTTTTAGCGTTTGCCCTTAAGCGCTTGTTTGAGATTGTAGCCAGTCTTGAATTTTGCTACTTTAACGGCCGGAATCGTGATGCGTTCCTGAGGGTTTTGTGGATTAACGCCGCCGCGAGAATAGCGGACGCGTGAAAGGAAGGTGCCAAAACCGGTGATGGTGACTTCACGATCGTTTTTCAACTCTTCAATGATGGTGTCTGTTAAGACGTCCAGCATTTTTTCGGCTTGTTTTTTGTTTAAGCCTTCCACTTCGTGGTAGAGCTTGTCGATAAGTTGCGCTTTGTTCATAATATTTTGCGCCCGACCCAAGTAGGATCGGAGGCGTTAATTATAATTATCGGGCGTATTCTATTACCCTGGTTTCTCTGATCACGTTGATCTTGATCTCTCCTGGGTATTTTAGCTCGCTTTCAATCTTTTTAGCAATATCTCTGGCTAAATTATGGGCGCTTAAGTCATCTACTGTTTCCGGTTTAACGAATACGCGTACTTCGCGTCCGGCTTGAATAGCGTAAGCTTTTTCAATGCCGTCGAAACTAGTGGCTATTTTTTCTAATTCTTCTAAGCGCTGTATATAATTTTCATGGCTATCGCTGCGGGCCCCGGGACGAGCGGAGGAAATAGCATCGGCGACTTTAACAATTACAGAAATGAGAGTGGAAGGTTGATCGTCGTGATGGGTGGCGATTGGGGCAATTAGTTCGGGTGGTAGATTGAATTTTTTGGCGATATCCTGACCAATTTCAGTGTGGTTACCTTGGATTTCATGATCGACAGCTTTGCCGATGTCGTGGAGTAGGCCACCCTTTTTTGCCAGCGTCACGTCTGCACCTAATTCTTCTGCGAGCATAGCAGCAAGATGAGCAACTTCGATTGAGTGACTTAAAGTATTTTGTCCGTAACTGGTGCGATATTTTAAGCGGCCAAGAATTTGGACAAGCTTCGGATCAAAGCCGGTCACGCCGACTTCATACATTGCTTCTTCTCCGGCCTTCTTAATGTCTACTGCTAATTCTTTTTTGGCCATTTCTACGGCGTCTTCAATTTTTGTAGGATGGATGCGGCCATCTTTTATTAAATAATCTAAAGTCTTTTTAGCGATATGGCGACGGATCAAAGAAAAGCCGGAAACGGTAATGGCATTTGGGGTATCGTCAACAATTATTTCTACGCCGGTCATTTGCTCGATTGCCTTGATATTACGTCCTTCACGACCGATAATTCGGCCCTTCATTTCGTCATTTGGTAAATCGATTGTGGTAGTTGTCAGTTCAACAGTATAGGAAGAAACCATTCTTTGCATGGCTAGCGCCATAATATCCTTGGCTTTTTCTTGGAGATGATCATTGGCTCCGTCCTCAAGTTTTTTCATCCTGATAATTAAGTCCTCAGCTGATTTTTCTTCGATATCTTTCAAAAGCAAATCTTTAGCTTCCGTTTGACTTAATTTTGCCATCTCCTCTAATTTATTCAGTTGTTCATCTTTTATTCCCTTAATCCTTTCTTTAATTTCTTGGACTTCATTTACTTTATCGTACAATTTTTGCTGCTTTTCTTGAAGATCTAATAATTTCTGGGAAAAAGAGGTTTCCCTTTGTTCTAATCGGCTTTGTAAGCCGTTTATTTCTTTGCGTCTCTGATTTTCTTCGACTTTAGCCTCATCAATAATTTTAATGGCCTTGTCTTGAGCTTTGAGTAATAATTCTTTTTCTTTGCTTTTTGCCTCGTTTAAGATTTTTTCAGCTTTATTCTGAGCATTGTCGGCTTGTTGTTTAGATCTTTTTTGATAAAACCAGGCGCCAATAAAAAAACCACCCACGGCAGCCACAGCGGCGATTATATATTCCATAAAAGTAAAGACCGAAGACAAGAAAGCAGGGTTATGGTGAAAAATCAAAATTTTCCTCTTATATTAGGGGTTTTTGTGCTTTAAGTCAAAATTGAGAAGAATTCGGGGAAACATGTGCTTGGTGTGAAAATATAAGATAAAAATCGAAAACGGAAAAATGCTTATAAATACCGACTTTTAAGCCAGCATTGCAGCGCGCTTATCTTGAATTACGGTTAATTAATAAATTGCTAAGTAATATTAGTAATTATCTTAGCAAGTATTTTTAGCTTTGTAAAGTAATTTTAGCTTCTTTTTCGGTTGACTAAATTTAAAAAATGAAGTAATATTTAGAAATAATTAATCTAAAATCGCCTTAAATTAGGCCTTTGTCCAATTTTTATGAATATTACCGAGTTAGCCCGCATTCTCCGTATTTCTCCGCAAGAGTTGCGTGATTTATTGCCAGAACTCGGTTTTGCGATTGGACAGAAAGCGATTAAGGTTGACAATAATACTGCTAAGAAAATTATTAAAAATTGGCCAGCCTTTAGACGCCAATGGGAACAGCGTAAAGCAGTGGAGAGGGCAAAAAAACAGGATGAAGCGATTTTACCTAAAGAAAAGAAGACAATTTATATCCCAAACGTCATTACTGTTCGGGCTTTAGCGGAAATTTCGCAAATTCCAATCAACCGGCTATTAACGGAATTGATTAAGAATGGCGTTTTTGCTTCTATTAATGAAAAAATTGACTTTGATACTGCTTCTATTATTGGTAGCGATCTTAATTTAGATGTGCAGTTACTCTTAGCCGCGGAAGATGACGGTGAAGCGGAAGAGAAAAAATTACAAGATATTTTAGATTTGGAAAAACCGGAAGATTTACAGGCGCGGCCGCCGGTCATTGTTGTTATGGGTCACGTCGATCACGGCAAAACAAAATTGCTTGATTCAATTCGTCTAACCAATGTTATTGCTGGTGAAGCGGGCGGTATCACTCAGCATATTGGTGCCTATCAGGTGGTGCGCAAAGATAAGCGCCTAACTTTTATTGATACTCCTGGTCACGAAGCCTTTACCGCCATGCGTAGCCGTGGTGCGAAAGTTGCTGATATTGCTATCTTAGTGGTGGCAGCCGATGACGGTGTTAAGCCGCAAACTGTCGAAGCTTTCCGTATTATTGAAGCGGCCAAATTACCCTTTTTAGTAGCGATTAATAAGATTGATAAACCGGAAGCCGATATAATGCGTACAAAACAAGATTTAGCTAACCAATTAAATATCACCCCGGAAGATTGGGGCGGTCAGACTATTTGTGCGCCTATCTCAGCTAAAGAAGGCACTGGTATCGAAGACTTGCTCGATTTAGTTATTTTAACGACTGATGCTGAATTAGGCGATTCTTTACGGGCTAATCCTGAGGCTGATGCCGCCGGCACGGTGGTAGAATCTAATGTTGATAAGGCCGCTGGTCCTGTCGCCACTATTTTAATTCAAAATGGTACTTTGCGCGTTGGTGATCAGTTATGTTTTGAAGACGTTATTTATGGTAAGGTTAAATCTTTAAAAAATCATAAAGGAGAAAATATTGAAGAAGCTGGCCCTTCCGTGCCTGTAAAGATTTTAGGTTTAAAAATTTCTCCGTCGGTCGGTGATATTCTTTATGTCGGTGATGGTCAGAAATTAAAGATGCGCAAGATTAAAAGTACTGATGAAAAAAAGGAAAAAATCATGTCCATTGCTCAGCAAGAAAATAATGATGAAGGCGTGCCTAAGGTTAATATTTTAATTAAAAGTGATTTTTTAGGATCGGCCGAAGCAATTGAAGAGTCTTTAATGAAAATTAATACCGAAAGAGTGAAGGTGAAGATTATTGCTAAAGGTTTGGGTAATGTTACTGAGGGAGATATCAAGAGGGCGGAAGATTCTAGTGCTCAGATTATTTGTTTTAATACCAAAATGCCGCCAGCCGTAGAAAATTTGGCGCGTAGTCAAAATATTCCTGTTTCTTCTTTTTCTATTATTTATGATTTAATTAAATACGTTAAAGCGGAAATGCAGAAATTAGTGCCGGAGGAAGTTACTAGAGTTAATCTTGGTAAATTAAAGATTTTGGCAATTTTCCGCACGGAAAAACAACAGCAAATTGTTGGCGGTAAAGTCTTGTCTGGCCGTCCTGAAAATAACGCGATGGTTAATGTCTGGCGCGGTGAAGAATTTATTACCACTGGGAGTATCAGTAGTCTGCAGTCGGCCAAGCAAGAAGTTAAATTTGTCGAAGAAGGAGAGGAGTGCGGTTTAAAATTTGAAGGTCAACCTCTTATTCAAGAGGCCGATATTTTAGAATTTTATCGCGAAGATAGAAAAACAGAAACTTTATAATATGGCAAAAGTAGAACAGCTTAATGAATTATTGCACCGAGAACTCTCGGCGGCCATTAATCGGGAATTAGATTTTCCCGAAGTTTTTGTGACGATTGTTTATGTTTCTTGCAATCCTGATTTACAATTTGCCAAAGTCGGCATCTCTGTTTTACCTGATCGTTTAGCTGGCACGGCTATCAAAAAGTTGAAAGCTGCCTCAGGTCGTTTGGCGGCAGCGGTTATGAAGAAAACACGCTTGCGTAAAGTGCCGCGCCTTGTCTGGTCTTTTGATCCAACGGAAAGGAAGGCGGCTGTTTTGGATGATTTTTTTCTTCATATGGAAGCGGAAGATTCGACAAACTATTTAAGTGAAGATTAATTTTTTTCGTTATTTTTGTATTTTTTACCCCTTTTTAGGGGTTTTTTGTTAGCTTTTTTATTATTATTGACTGAAATTAAGTTTTATGATTAAATAATAAGTTGCTGTTTATCAGCAGTCCCTATTGCCGGGCATGGCATAAAAATCGTTCGTTTATAAATAAAAACCAAAAAAATCAGAAAATGAAAACATTAAAACCTTTTCATGAATCGATTATCGATGCTATTAATCGTTGTGGTTATGGTACTATCCGCTTTTTAGCCGAAGTGATAACTAAAACGGCTGTGCCTGAAAATCACGACGCGATTATCGATGCCTGGGTGGCTAAGGCTGCTATAATGCGTTTCGCTCCGCATTATCAGGTTACCGAAAGCCTGTTAGCTCAAAAAAAAGCATTAGAAAATGGTGCTAAAATTGAGCAAAAACCATTCCACGAATCAATCGTAGAAATTTTAACTAAGAATGAGCCGGCTCTTGATTGGCTTGTCTGGCTGATCGAAAAAACAATCATTCCAAAAAACCATAATAAAATTATTAGCGTGTTAGAGCGCAACAAAAAGTTTATTTTGGATCCTCGGTATACCAAAACCATTAACAGTCTTCGCTTTCAGCAACGAGAAAGTATTGAAAAGATTACCGTTGTTCTGAAAGCGTTGGATGGTAGTCGCTCAATCAGAAATTCCAAATCTGTCTTCACCGGGGGTATTGATGGTGTTTTTTCTCATGTTGATCCCAAGGCTGGTGCGCAAACACAACAGACAAAATTAAGTTTTTCGGCTGCTCTCGGCGCCGGTATTGGCACTTTTGCTGATTTATCAGCAGACTTGGAAGAAATTTATTTATCGCAACATCAAATTGTTGAGTTGTATGAATCCCACATCGACGCGATAAAAGATTTAAGGTTACTCATTTTTATTAAAAAAAACGAATTTAAAAAAAATGATGAAAATAACCTTAAAGATAACACTGCCTTGGTATTTGTTGACATGGAGGGAGATGAGCCATACATCTATTTGTATGATTTAACTTTATCTTCTTTGCAAGAGATATTGGGTCAGTGCGCTTTTGTCTGTCCGCAATTTGTAACGGCAGAATAACATTTTAAACCCTTGATTTTCAATGCTTAGCTACGGCTGAGTTTTGAATCTCAAGGGTTTTTTATTTAAGAAAAACTTATTTGCCTGCTTTGACTTTCTCGTTTTTTTCCGTTAGAATATCAGGTTATGCCAATTAAAGAACGGTTAATCAAGGCTTATGAAATGATGCGCTCAGCGCACCGTATTTTATTAGTGGCTCATCTACGGCCGGACGGCGACGCCTTATCTTCTTTGGCTGCTTTGCGTTTGATTGCTCTTTCTTTAGGTAAGGAAGTATTCGTTTTCGCTAAGGATAAGAATAAGGAACTTTTTGATTATTTACCGGGGTTTACTGAGATTGAAGGTGATTATGATAATTTACAAAAAGCAGGCGCTTGGCGGGAACGCTTCGATCTGATAATTGTGGCTGATTGCGGTTCTTTAGCGCGCACTGCTTTAGCGGACGAAATAAAAGATTTTCAAAAGCAAGGTGGTAAAGTAATGGAATTCGATCATCATCCGCCGGTGGATGATTATGCTGATTTAGAAATACGTTATCCTGATTTATCATCTACTTCTGAATTAATTTATAATTTTATTGTCGCTAATAAAATCACCTTTACCCGTGAATTAGCTGATTGTGTGTTAACAGGTATTTTAACCGATACGGGTAATTTTCTTTATCCTTCGGCTGGCGATGCTACCATGCGAGCTTCATCGGCCGCTTTAGAAGCCGGCGCTCATTATGCTAAAATTGTAAATTATACTTTGCACAATAAAGACATGGTAATGATCAGGCTTTGGGGCCTGGCCTTGGAACGCTTACATCTAAATACTCGCTATCAGATTGCTAGTTCAGTTTTGACTCGTGCTGATATTAATAAAATCACGGGAGTAAAAAATATGGACAGTGCCGCCGAAAGCGATTTGTTTAGCGGTTTGGCCGGTTTTTTAAGTAATGTGGCGGGAGTAAAAGCGATTATGCTTTTATATGAAGATCAGCAGGGAATGATTAAAGGTAGCCTGCGGAGTACTCCGGGAGGATTTTTAGTTGATAAGCTTGCGCGTGCTTTAGGCGGTGGCGGGCATGAACGGGCGGCCGGATTTGCTCTGGCTGGTAAATTAGAGAAGCGCGCTAAAAGTTGGGTGGTGATTAATTAAAATATTAGTATCGCTTAGTACTATATTTATAGCTATTTTTTGTCCTTTGACATTAATCTTTTTAAATTATATAAAAAATGAAAAAAATCGAGAAAAAAAGAAAAAGGCCTCAGACCTATTGGTTTGCGGAGCCTTTAAATTCGCTGACGAATGAATCTATTGCCAGAGAATTAGCCAAAGATTCTGATGTGTCTGAAATGCTAGATCTTAATATCGGTGATAACCGAAAGCGCAAGGTTTTCCAGTTGCCTAGTTATAATTTAGTATCACTGTTGAGAGCTGGGCGTTTACAATTCGGCTTTAAATTTAATATTTATCGCCGGCAAGGATTATACGGCAAAGTATCGACTTGGGTATTTGGTAAATAGCCGGTCAAACGCGTCTTCTTAAAAGGCTCTTTATAGAGCCTTTATTTTTTTATCTTCTGTTTTTTTTGTCGCCAAGCTTTAATCTTGGCGTGGTTTCCTTCTAGAAGTACGGCGGGTACTCGATATTTTTTGCTTTCCGCTTCAAAAAGAGCCGGTCTGGTATATTGCGGATATTCTAAAATATTTGGTTCGGAATGAGATTCTTCGCTTATACTTTCGGCGTTACCAAGTACGCCAGGTAATAAACGGGTAATTGAATCAATGATAATTAAAGCCGGCAATTCGCCGCCGGTGAGAACATAATCTCCAACAGAAATCTCAACGTCGACAAATTTCTTGACGCGCTCATCTACTCCTTCATAGCGACCGCAGACAAAAATTATTTCTTCTAATTCGGCATATTGTTTCGCTAATTTTTGATTCCAAGTTTTACCGCTAGCGGAGAGTAAAATAATCTTTCTTTTTTTATCCGCTGTTTTGCTTTTTTTCTTGATATCTTTTAAGGCGGCATAAAGAGGTTCGATTTTCATCAGCATGCCGGCACCGCCGCCATAAGGAGCGTCATCAACGGTACGATGGCGATCATGCGTCCAATCACGGGGGTTATATTTTTCTATCTTGATTATTTTCTTATCCAAGGCTCTTTTTATAATGCTATCACCGAGATAAGAATCAAGAATATCAGGAAAGATGCTTAAAATTTTGAATTTCATATGCTGTTATTTTATAACAAAAAAGCCGGATTGGGAAATCCGACTTTTTTATATTCTCTTTCGAAATTAGATCTTTAAATCATCCAGAGCGGAAGTATCAACATCGCTTAAGTCGGTCACGCTATCGCTAGCGGGGCGGCTGCTGCGGCGGTTGCCTCCTTCTGGGTCATAAATCTTTAAATTAACACGAGAGTTATTTTTGGCACCGACGATCTTTAAGAGAGTGCGGATCGCTTGTGCGGTTTGGCCCTTGCGGCCGATGACATAACCCATATCGGCTGGGTTGATCTTTAGGGTTAAAAGTACCCCCATTTCATCAACGGTCCGATCGACAGAAACGTCGTTAGGATTACTGACGATGTTCTTCACAATCATCTCGAGAAACTGTTTGTCTGCTTCCATATTTGTTGTTGCTGGGCTTTCGAATCAGTCGGATTAATATCCGTCGAACTGGAAAGATCCTAGACTTAAATTATATTATCTTGCTGACGCAAGACTTATACTAATCTTATAATTATCGTTTACCTTTGTCAATTTAGGCTTGAGCTTCCGGAGTATTTTCTGTTTCAGCGACAGTCTCAACAACTGGTGCTTCTTCAACGGAGGCTTCTTCGCTTGGGGTGGGGGCGGCCACTTTTTCGGCAGCTGCACGCTTATCCGTTTTTGATTTTAATTGTCCGGCGCGTTTTTCGTTTACTTTACCGGCCTTAGAAGCGGCAACCTTAGCGCCTTCAATAATGCCCTTACCAATTAATAGATTATTAATCGTTGCGGTCATTCCTGCTCCTTTGCTGAGCCAATATTTAACTCTTTCTCCTTTAACTTGTAAATCTTTAGAATAAGGATTATAAGAGCCTAAAATTTCCAAAGAATTACCATAAGGATCACGGCCTTTTTCGGAAATAATAAGACGAAAGACTTTTTTGTTTGTTTTTCCAATCTTGGATAGTTTTATCATTAACATATAGGGTTGTTTAGCGGCGCTTTCGCACGGTTAGTCCAGACGAATAACGCGATTCTATTTTTCTTTATTGACAAATATTAGCTTGAGGCTGGAAAAAAGTCAAGCTAGAAACGTGGTCTTCTGGGGGCATCGCTACGGCTAGGGAAACGGCCGCGGTCGCCTCCGGCTGGGCGTCGGAAGCCGGTTGGACGGTTTTCCGGGCTACCTTTACCCTTTTCATCTTGCCAAAATTCTGCATTTTCTGTTAAGCCTTTCATCGTTAAGTTTATACGTCCCTGATCGTCGATTTCGATAATCTTAACAGTGACCGTATCACCAATATTTAGCAGATCGCTAGGAGTGTTAACGAAATAAGGAGCAAGCTCGCCCGCTCTGACTAAACCGTCCTGACTGCTGTTTAATTGGATAAAGGCGCCGAAATCCATCATGCGCACGACTTTACCAGTAATTATTTCTCCGGCTGCAAAGACGTGCACGATTTCTTGGACCTTAGCCACTGCTTCTTTAACTTTCTCCGGATCAGTTCCACAAACCATCACTAAGCCGTCATCATCAATATCGATACTGACGCCAGTTTCATCAATAATCTTGTTGATGATTTTGCCGCCCGGACCGATGATGGCACCAATCTTCTCTGGATCAACAAAAAAGCTGATAATTCTCGGTGCATAAGGTGATAATTCCGGGCGATGAGTGGGGATGGCGTCGGTAATGACTTTAAGAATTTTGTTTAAAGCTTCTCGTCCTTGCTTAAATGTCTGTTTAATTATTTCTGGTGTTAAGCCTTCAGTCTTGGTGTCTAATTGAATAGCAGTTAAGCCGGCGTCAGTGCCCGTAATCTTGAAATCCATACCGCCATCACCATCTTCTAAATCTTGAATATCGGTTAAGACCTGCCATTTACGCAAATCAGCATAAGAGGCGAGGCCCATGGCAATACCAACTACCGGTTTTTTAATCGGTACTCCAGCATCCATTAAAGCTAAGGTTGAGGCGCAAGTTGAAGCCATTGAAGATGAACCGTTAGAACCGAGCGTTTCACTAACAACTCTAACTGCATAAGGAAAATCTTCTTTATTGGGGATCATCGGTAATAAGGCTTTTTCCGCTAAGGCGCCATGTCCGATTTCGCGGCGTCCAGTACCACGTAGAGGAGCGGCTTCGCCGACGCTGAAAGGCGGAAAGTTATAATGATGCATGTAGCGTTTTTTGCTTTGTCCTTCCATACCTTCTAAAGATTGTTCCAGTCCAGGAGCACCAAGAGTAACAATGGACATGACTTGTGTTTCGCCACGAGAGAA
>CAIZYV010000018.1 GCA_903937325.1 Candidatus Falkowiibacteriota bacterium
AGCCAATCCGGCTGTTTTAGACAATATTCAAGTAGAAGCTTATGGTGTTATGAATCCTCTTAATGCCGTTGCTAATATTAGTGTGTCTGATGCGCGAAGCATCACTATTTCTCCTTGGGATAAGGGTGTTTCTAAAGCGATTGAAAAAGCCTTAATTGAAGCCGATCTCGGCTTAGGAGTCGTTAATGAAGGTGATAAGTTACGTTTGAGTGTGCCTGCCTTAACCGAAGAAACTCGTCGAGAGACAGTGAAGAAATTAAACGAAAAGATGGAAAAGTCACGGATTATTTTGCGTCAGGCACGTGAAGAAGTGCGCAATGCCATCGAAAAAGCGGCCGATGAAAAAGAAATGTCGGAAGACGAAAAATTCCGGGACATGAAAGAACTGGATGAATTCGTAGCTAAAAAAAATGAAGACTTGAAAGAGTTGCGTGATCGTAAAGAAAAAGATGTGATGGAGATTTAATTGTTTTTCTATTTCTAACTTATTATTTTATGTTGACTGTTTTAATATTTATCGCCGTTTTGTCGGTTTTAGTTTTCGCCCATGAGCTCGGTCATTTTTTTACGGCTCGGAAATTAGGAGTTAAAGCTGAGGAGTTTGGTTTTGGTTTTCCGCCACGTGCTTTTGGCTTTTATAAGGATGTGAGTGGTCACTGGCGCCATTTCTGGGGTAACCGTTCTTTGGAAGGATTTCCTCCCGGTCAGGAACCGGCTGATACAATTTATTCCTTAAATTGGCTGCCTATCGGCGGATTTGTAAAAATAAAAGGTGAGAATGGCGAGGGTAAGCAGGATCATGATAGTTTTGCTGCTAAATCTCTGTGGCGCCGCGCTTTAATCTTGGCGGCTGGGGTGATTATGAATATTATTCTGGCGGCGGCCTTATTGTCTGTCGGCTATATGCTTGGCATGCCTCAAGCTTTAGAGGATGTTGGTTCCCATGCGCAAATTAAGCAAGCAGAAGTTCTAGTAATGGAAGCTTTGCCAGGGTCGCCGGCAGAGAAAGCCGGCCTTAAAGCTGGCGATGTTATTTTAGCTCTTAATGATCAAGCTGTTAGTAGTCATGCTGGCCTCCAGTCTTTGGTTACTCAGAATCAGGGTGTTGCGACTGATCTTTTAATCAGGGGTGATTCGGGAGAGAAACATTTAGAAATAACACCGGATATTATCTCGGGAAACAGGTGAAGCGGGAATTGGCGTGTCTATTTATGTTTCTGGTACGGTTCGTTATCCTTTTTTCTTTGCTATTTGGGAGGGGATTAAATCGACCTTTTTGATGTTCTGGGCGATAATCGTTGCTTTTGTTTTTCTGATAAGAGATTTTTTCACCGGTGCCGATGTTGGCGGTCAGGTAGCTGGCCCGGTTGGTATCGCTACTTTAACGGGGCAGGTTGCGACACTAGGCTTCGCTTATCTTTTACAGTTTATGGCTCTCTTGTCTTTAAATTTAGCCCTCATTAATATTTTGCCCTTTCCGGCTTTAGACGGCGGGCGCTTGTTGTTTTTAATTATTGAAAAGTTTAAAGGCGGGCCAGTGCGGCAATCGGTTGAAGCTTGGATACATACGGTCGGATTTTGGCTTCTTATTATGCTAATTATCTTTGTGACCTATAAAG
>CAIZYV010000019.1 GCA_903937325.1 Candidatus Falkowiibacteriota bacterium
TGCGCTTGTATCAAAATCATCTCGTGCTTCTGCCTAAGCCAGGAGGAACATATATTGAGGGCGTTGTTGGTTATCCGCAATCTATAAATCCTCTTTATGCTAGTAGTCGCGATGTCGACGCTGATTTGAGTCGCTTAATATATTCCAGTCTTTTTAATTATGATGGTAATGGCCGTCTTGTCCCCGACTTAGTTTCTACTTGGAAAATAGAAGATGGTGGCAAATCTTTTATTATTACTCTACGAGAAAACGTAAAATGGCATAGCGGTGAAAACCTTAGTGCTAACGATATTGTTTTTACTTTTAATTTGATTAAGTCTCCGGAATTTCGTTCTCCTTTGCGGTCAAGTCTTAACGGTGCTGAGCTGGAAAAAATAGATGATCGAACACTGAAATTTTCTCTTTCTGAACCATATGCTGATTTTCTCAGTCTTTTAACTTTCGGTATCATGCCGCAGAATGCCTGGGAAATGATTTTACCGGAAGCTGCTTCGTTGTCAGAATTGAATTTAAAACCGATTGGTTCGGGACCTTATCGCTTCGAATCTTTAATTAAAAGTAAAGGGGGCGAAATAAAAGAATACCATTTACAAATTAACCCCGATTATTATGGGGCGAGTCCTTATATAGAAAAAATTATTTTTAAATTTTTTCCTGATTATAATGAGTTAGTGCAGGCGCTTAATGCTAACGAGATTGATGGGGCGAGCTACGTACCTGATGATTTAAAAGATGATCTTTTAGCCAAACATTCTTTGTCTGTCCACAATTTGCGCTTGTCTCAAATAAATTCTATTTTTTTCAATCGGGAAAAAAATAAATCACTGGCTGATTTAAAGGTGCGCCAGGCTTTAGCTTATGCTATTAATCGCGAAGCTTTACTTGGTGGTATTTTAAGCGGTTCAAGCCGGGCAGATGGTCCTATTCTTGCTAATGATTTTGTAGCCATTCCTGATAATCTTAAATATAATTTTGATCGGGCAAAAGCAGAACAATTATTAGAAGAAAGCGGTTTTAAGAAATTTGAGTTAACAGCGGAAATGGTGGCTAATACTAATCGCGGACCAGAGGCATCAGCTATTATCGCTTATGCTAGTTCGACTCAGCTTTCAGCAGTAGCTTATTGGCGCATTGCTTTACAGAATAAAGAATATCAACCACTTGTTATTAAGCTTTCAGTGCCAGAAAATGGTCGCCTTGATGTTGCTGAGAGTATTAAAAATGATTGGGAAGCAATTGGCGTCAGAGTAATTATTAATAAGGTGCCAGCCGCTAGTTTAAGTGTTGATTTGATCGCTGGCCATAACTTTGAAGCCTTCCTTTATGGTCAAGTCGTTGGTCCTGATCCAGATGTAGCCGCTTTTTGGCATTCTTCCCAAATAGGTGGGCAAGGGCTTAATCTCGCTTCTTATAACAATAGCGCCGTTGATGCTTTATTGACCGAGGGTCGCCAAACTGCGGATAATTTTAATCTGCGTTTAGAAAAATATAAAAAGTTTCAGGAAATAATTGGCACGGAATTGCCGGTTATTTTCCTTTATTCTCCAAGCTATACTTATGTGCAGGCGAAACGTGTACGCGGTTTCAGCAATGCTGCCATTAATGAGCCGAGTGATCGTTTAAGCGGCGTCGGCGCTTGGTATGTAAAAACCAAAAAAAACTTAGTCTGGTAAGGACTGAGCTATTCCCGTAACAGCGACTTAGATCGCTCTCACGGATAATAAATCTCTTAATTTTAATTTGGAATCTAAAAGTAAAAGATTGTTTTTAATAATCTTAGTATATTTTATTTTAAATTTATAAATCAATCTCATGATTACTCGTTACAAGTCCAGCCTTAATGCTGGCAAA
>CAIZYV010000020.1 GCA_903937325.1 Candidatus Falkowiibacteriota bacterium
GTGCTGCCACTAAAAGCATAGTTAAAGCGGGTGAAAAACGGGGTCATATAATGGTGGTCAAAAACCCTAAATTCATGTACCTGCTGATTTCTGATGTTGTCAATGGTTTTGACCGGGTTTATGACGGGTATGGAAACGACCTAAAACCGCTAAGGATGCCAGCAAAAGAATATGATGCAGTAATTCCCAGGCTTGGGAGTAATTTAAATTTTTCATGTGCAGTCCTGGAACATTTAAACAACAATTTAAAAATCTTTGCTACTCAGGGGAGTTTAGGCATTAAGACTGCAAGTGATAAATTGATTTCAGGTCAAAAGATTTCCCAGGCTAAAATAAGAGTTCCCCGGACTGTTCTCGGTGACCATGCTGCGCATGTGGCTTGGATGGTGGAAATGATTGGCGGACTACCTGCAATTGCAAAAGGGCTGACAGGTTCCCAGGGAAAAAGTGTTTACCCGTTAAAGGACGAACAACAAACTAATGTTTTTCTCGAAAACTTTTTTGCTCGAAAAGAAAAACTGCTACTTCAGAAATTTATTGACGGCGGTTGTCGTGATATTCGTTGCATCGTTATAGATGGCGAAGTTGTGACTGCGATGGAAAGAACAGCGGCAAAAGGTGAGCTGCGGGCAAATATTAGCAGGGGTGGAAGTGGAAAGAAAATTGAACTTTCGGACGAAGATAAAGACATTGCTATCCGTGCATCTCGTGCTTGTGGCCTGGAAGTGTCGGGCGTGGATCTGATGAAAGATTCAAGCGGAAAAACTTTTGTGATTGAAACAAACTCAAATTACGGTTACCACATCGAAAAAATAACGGGCGATGATATTTCTAAACCTCTGATTGAGTACTGCGAAAAAAATCACAAATTCGGAAACCAGGCAAATAATAAAAGCATGTCTGCAATGTTGGGATTTACTCCGATACAAGGCTTAATGATTCCATCAAAAATACAAGGTAATTCGCATGATGGCTTTACCGATGAAGAAAAAAAATTGACAAGTAACCTGGTCGATTGGGATGCAATTAATAATTTACCACACAATAAAGATGCAGATAAAAATGGCAAATGAAACTGAATTTATGGAGGAACAAAGATTGATCCGGAACATTAAAAACCATCTGCGATTTAATGCCGGTGACATTGTTTTTTTTAAAACTGATTCGGCACGTAAAAACCCGATGGTGATAAAATCCTGCTGCGATTTGGGCATTGATTCGGGCGATTATGTTTGCACCTGGTTTAATAGTCAAAGATGCCTGCAAACAGAATTTTTCCACGATTCTGCCTTAATTCCCGATGATAGGATAGATTTGTTTCCATTAAATTTTTAATCAAAAAAAAAGCGCTTAAATCACTTTAAGCGCTTTTTTTTGTGTCATATTACCTGCTAATTTGTGTTATTTTCTGCCCAAATGGATAGGGCGGGTCGTGCTGCTTCGTGACAAATAACCGTTTAAAACTGATTTTACCCCCTTTGTTTAATCAGTATCAGTTACTTATGGATTATTAAACGACAATTGAATTTTGATAAAAATCAACCTGCACAAACTTTAAATTTTTTACACAAAAAAGGGCAGAAAGAAGGGTATTTTTTAGAACATTTTTATTTGATTTGGATCCTCTCCTGGTGCTTTACCAGGTTCAAAATTTTTCGCTTCAAAGGTGGCGTAAACAGATGATAAAATTAAATCTGTCATTGTTACGTTGTACTTACTGCAATAGGATTTTATTGCATCAAACTGACCTTTATCGACTCTAAAAAATACTCTTTTATTCGCTACATTTTCAATTTTTTGAAACCTGGCGATCCCTGGAACAATGTTTTTTTTACGTGTTTCCCATTTCATAATAATACTATTTTATGTTGTTTTTCTCGGACTAAAAAAATAATCTCTGACTTTTAGTAAACTTTATATTGTTGTTTTCCAAAACGGAAATAACAGCAGGTAAACCACCGAAATCATAAGCTGGAATAATATCTGAAATTAAGTTTTTAGCTATTATTTGTTTCCACAACAAAATTCCTATTGAATAAATAATAAAATCAATGGTATCATCTTTTACTATATCTTCTTCTTTCTTTTGTTTGTGGTTTTCGGGATAAAATTTCTTTGATGCCTGAATCATTCTATGTCCCTTTATATCTCTTGCATACTCTTTATACACTTCTGTTTGGTCTTTATTAAATTGCCACTTTTCGCCATTAATAATTGAAAATAATATCTGAAAAGGAGTATAACCTGTATTTGATTTTTTCATTTGTCCCTTTGTCATTTCCTGAGCTATTGAATATTTCTTTTTGTCATACTCGATAATATTTCTTTTTTCTTCAGGTAAATTATTAAACTTAGTTAAGTATTCTGAAATTGACTTTACTTTTCCGTCCCATGTAACAGAATCAAAAGACCTTTTTTCGATATATTTATTTGACTTTCCTGCATTAATTATACTTTGCATCCAAATATTTTTAAATGCTTCGGAATACTGTTCGAACTGTTCTTTTGTTTCAAAAATCATAATATTGTGTAGGTGTGGATGATGTCCGTTTTGACCGTAGGTAGTTTCTAATGACCTTACATATTTGGGTTTGCAAATACTTTTAACCTTCCTGTGTGTTCTGCAATAATCGAAACTTTTAACCAAAAATTTTATATTTTCCTTGAGGTTTTCATGCTGATAATGAGGAAATGTTAAAGTAATAAACCCGATAATTTTTCCTTCCGACTTATATATCTCGACCTGTGTTAAAATTTCGTGTGCTCTTTCTTCTGCTATTTTATAAGCACAAACAGGACATAACCAATATGATGCACAATGTTGAAGACCGGCAAAATAATTCTTTCCTTTTTGGCCCCGGACATAATCAATTAGTAAAGTGCTTTTCGTGATTGGTGTTTTTCCGCAATGCCAAACCCTTGTTAGCGTTTTTGCACCATTTTTTTTGATGTTATATTCTGGCAAAGATTGAATCAAAACGGCAGATAATTCTTTTAACTGATATGACTTTAATCTATTTTCTAACTGTCTTTTTTTTGCTTCGTAAAAATCATTTTCAGACATCCAAAAACCGCGTGGTTCTAAGGTGGCTGAATTAAACGCATATATACCTAGTTTTTTACCATTTTTCTGTTTAGAAATAAGTGATTTCTGTTTAGAAATAGGTGTTTCTTTTTTACTTAACTTTGTCCTCGTTGGGCTGAGTGGATTTATTTCCATTTGCTTTATTTAAATTTATTATACAAACCGCGCATAGTCGGCAAAACTTGAGCGCGGTTTTTCTTTGCTGTAAAATTAGTAAAATTAAATACTTAGATGTTCGCACGTCAAAATGATTTTATTAACGGGTTTATTAACTTTCTAACTTTACTCAAGTCTTTTTTTTTATGTTTAGGGACGCTTCGCTATTTTGCAGTTCCCTGAAATACAAACCATTTTAATCAGTTGCTTTTGTTCTTTTTTGTTTTTCAGTAAACAGCCTATGTTCCGGGGGGGTTCCCCCTCGACCCCAACTTACTTTCGATTAAATCCGGATCGTTTCTGCCTTGATTTTGGATACTCTTGGCAATACGCTGCGGAAATGCTTTCGTAAAAATTTGCTCCTGGTGGTTCGGTTCTGATGGAGATACTCATCCAAATATTGAAGCTGTGCTTCAGTGATGCGAAATGATAAAACTTTTGACATACTTTTTTTTGGTCGAAATGTAGGTTTTGTATTCACTTTTCAAAAGGACAAAAAACAACCTCTGTTTCTAAAATGATAACTATCTTAATATCAGGTATTTTATAAATTAGTACTGTTTGAATTTTGGTTGTGCTTTTTTGTCCTTTCATTTCGGGGTCGTTCAAAGTACTTTTAAAGCAGTATAAATTTTAAAATATTATTTTATGAAAATTTTAGTTTTATCGGCTTCGCCAAAATGTGCTGCCACTAAAAGCATAGTTAAAGCGGGTGAAAAACGGGGTCATATAATGGTGGTCAAAAACCCTAAATTCATGTACCTGCTGATTTCTGATGTTGTCAATGGTTTTGACCGGGTTTATGA
>CAIZYV010000021.1 GCA_903937325.1 Candidatus Falkowiibacteriota bacterium
CCTGTGATGACATTTGTATTTTTTCCTTGGCATTGAATGAGACCGTTGTCAAAAATTTGTATGGTGAGATGCCCCACGACCGGCGGACCCAAAAAAAGAGAAATTGCTAAACTAAAAACAAGTGCAAAAATTGCTGTTTTAAATGGCACCTGGGTCAGCGGTCTAGCTGCAAAAACGGCATTAAATCTTCAAGATTACGGTTTTAAAATAACAGAAACAGCTAATGCCCCAACTCGAGAGTATCAAAAATCAGTCATATACGATCTTAGTTACGGCAAAGAAATAAAAGCTTTGGAAACATTGCAAGCCGCTGCTCAAGCTGAACTTGTTTATGATTCCCCCTCTTGGCTAGAAACCTACAAGAACAGTCTCGAACATCCAGATTTTATTTTAATTATCGGCACAAATAGTAATTAAAAATATACCCATGAAAAAAGACTCTGAAATATTACCGATTGTCGCCGTCTGCGGGCGCACAAATGTCGGCAAATCAACTTTATTTAACCGCTTGATTGAAAAAAGACAAGCCTTAGTTTCTGATATAGAAGGCACAACCAGGGATTGTAACATCGGCTTAGTCCATTGGGACAGAAAAATTTTTCGCCTAGTAGATACGGCCGGCCTTATTGATGCCGGCTTCTTGAACGGACGTAAAAAAATTAGTACTGATATTGATGAGTTAGCCCAACAACAAGCCTTAAATTATCTACAAGAAGCCAAGCTGCTTCTCTTTATAGTCGACGGCAAAGCAGGAATAATGTCTGAAGACAGAATGTTAGCGAAAGCTCTGCGCCAACATCCTGCTTACTCCTCTAAAACAATGCTGGTAGTTAACAAGATAGATAGTGGTAAATGGCGAGCAGAGGCGGCCGCTTTTAATAAATTAGGTTTAGGCGAACCGGCTATTATTTCCGCGCAAACCGGGGCCGGTACAGGAGATCTTCTTGACCTGGTATTAGAAAAAATAAAAGCCGCCATTGATAACGACGAAGAAGATAAAAAAGAAATCGCCGCCCGTTTATGTATTGTTGGCAAACCTAATGTTGGCAAATCATCGCTACTCAATTCTCTTCTCGGTTATCAGCGTGTTATTGTCAGCGATAAACCACATACGACCAGAGAATCGCAAGACACAGAACTGGAACATAAAGGTTTATTTATCCGGCTTATCGATACAGCCGGTATCTCTCGGCATGGGCACAAAGGAAAAGGATTAGAAAAAGAAGGTATTGAAATGTCGCTCATGTCCTTGCAAAGAGCCGATATCGCCTTATTAGTCTTAGACATTAGTGAAGAACTAACTCACCAAGACGCTAAGATGGTCGAAGAAATTGTTAACCGCCATAAAAGCTTGATTATTATTGCTAATAAATGGGATAAAATTGAAGAAAAAGATCAAAAACATTGGCAAGAAAAAATTCAAGGTAAGCTTCCCTTCGCCGCTTGGGCTCCTATTGTTTTTATTTCTGCAAAAACCGGAGCTAAGGTCAATAAGATTTTAGATCTAGCCCTAGAAGTCGCTGCCGGCCGTAAAACAGAAATAAGCGAAACACAATTGAAAAAATTCTTAAGCCGCGTCGTTAAGGTTCATTTGCCCGCTAAAGGCAAGGGCTTAAAAGCGCCGCATATTTATGAGATCGAACAAAAACGCTACAACCCTCCAGCCTTTACTATTCGTATTGGTTCGCGTGACGATCTGCATTTTTCCTATGTCCGCTTTCTAGAAAATCGTCTGCGTGAACAATTTGCCTTTTTAGGAACACCGGTACGCATGCATGTAATTAAAAATAAAAAGAAGCATGGAGTTCGTGAAACTTAAAAGAATAAAAATAAATCCGCCATCAGGCGGTTTTATTTTTATTTTATCGTCATTTTATCAAGGATGAGTTATAATATAAACAAAGAAAAATCAATACTATAATATGCAAATAATTATTGGACTAGGCAATCCTGGCGAAAAATATGCAGCTACCAGACATAACGCCGGCTGGTTGGCACTTGACCAACTTATCGGCGCTAACGATTGGCGAACAGAAAAAAAATTCCAAGCATTAATTAAAGAAAATAATGCTTGCTTATATTTAAAACCTCTTGGTTTCATGAATAATTCTGGTACAAGCGCTTACCAATCACTACGTTACTATCATCTTTTAGAACGCCAGTTCGCTTGTCTTACAAAAAAA
>CAIZYV010000022.1 GCA_903937325.1 Candidatus Falkowiibacteriota bacterium
AAAATTAGTTTAGTTGAATAATTTTTTTACTATTATGTTTTATAAAATTTTTAGACTTTCAATATTATTGCTTTTATTATTACCGCAGATCAGTTTCGGACAGGCTAATTCCGCTTATGATGGTTATATTTTTTTACAAGTACAAAGCCATGGTGAGGCCTGGTATGTTTATCCTAGTAATGGCCAGAGATACTATCTCGGCCGCCCTGACGATGCCTTAACGATAATGAGTAAATTATCTTTAGGCGTTAAACATGATTATCTGCATAATACAGAAATTTTTCCCGATCGTTTAAGCGGTTTAATTCTTCTTGATACAGAACAATATGGCCAGGCTTGGTACATTTATCCTGGTAATAAACGGAAATATTATCTCGGCCGCCCTGACGATGCTTTCCGGATTATGCGGGAATTAGGTAGAGGCATCATAAACACCACTTTAGAAAAAATTCCTGAAGCTGGTATATCGCTCTCGCCCCTGCCGATACAAACTCCTGGTGCCACTCAGATTATTCAGTCCGTTCCTTTCACCTCACAAGCCCCTTTCGGTGATTGGCAGGATATTAGACAAGAAGACGGCTGTGAGGAGGCTTCTTCTTTAATGGCCATAAGATGGGCAACTAACGCTACACTTAATCAAAAAGAAGCTCTTAAAGAAATACTCGGCGTTTCTGATTACATTTTAGAAAAATATCAGGAGTTCCGAGATGTGTCGCCTGAAGATACTTTAAATTGGATAATTAAAGATTATTTTGCTTATCAAAAAGCAGCACTTAAAAAAGATATTTCTTTAGCTGATATAATTGAAGAACTTAATCGTGGAAATGTAATCATTGCGCCAATGGACGGAAAATTGCTTAATAATCCTTATTACACGCCGCCGGGACCGCCAAATCACATGATTCTTATCTACGGCTATGATTCTATCAATAAAATTTTTATCACTAATGACCCGGGAACTCGACGCGGTAAAGGCTATCGTTATAATGCCGATTTATTATATCAGGCGATTCGCGCTTATCCGACCGGTAGTCATGAAACGATAGAAAAAATTGAAAAAGACGCGATTGTTGTGTGGCAATAAATGTTTTTTTGTTTTAGAAATAATTGATTTTAAAAAAGGCTGCCTGTTGATCTGGCAGCCTCCTATTTTATTAGAACATCTGATTAAAGATGTCCTTTATTGCAGAATGAACATCAAGCGCTTTTAAGCGCTTGGCATCGAACTTTTGCAGGCCGAATTCTTTGTCGAATTCGTCGCCATCAAGATTCCGGGAAATTTCTTCAATTTCTTCCCGACTTGCTTCACAGCTGAAAATCAGCGCGATGTTTCTGCCAGTGAAATTACCTTGTTTTACTCTTTCCCAGGAGTAAAGGTGACTGCAAAGCAATTGGAAACGCGATGGTGCTACATCTAATCCGCTTTCCCTCTTTACCGCTCTGGAGGCGGCCATTTCTGGCGTCGAGTCGCTAAATAACATGCGACCGCCGAGTAGCCAGTATGAAGCCATCGGAAGGACTCTTCTTTTGGCCAAATAAATGGCCTGATCACCTTTTACGTGGAATACGACGTCCACGCAAGGAATGATCATGGTTTGAAGTATCCTGAGATATTCCTCGTCCTCGATCCACGCGGCCTCTAATTTTGCCGACGTTTCGGCATAATTTCTATTTTTCATTACATATATTTTTGTTGTTAATATACTATTTATT
>CAIZYV010000023.1 GCA_903937325.1 Candidatus Falkowiibacteriota bacterium
GAAAAAAAATATAATTATTTGCTTATCTACCATAAAAATAAAAATATTTATTAACAAGCTAAACTACCCTGTCCTTTAAAAGTTTTTGGTCTATTATTTTTTAAGGCTTGTTGAGACAAGGATAAGAGTTCTTGATCATAAATAAAAACCTGGGGATCAAGTTTATAAGCCATATCGTTAATACCTAAAAGATAAAGACCAGCCAAACTAGTTAGACGTGACAAGGCAACATAACCCATGCCGTAGCCAAAAGATCGGCTAAGATCTATCTCCGCTGTCTCCATAGTCATGCCCTGACTTTTGTGCACGGTTATTGCCCAAGCTAAGCGTAGAGGTATCTGATTAATTTTGGCCAAAACCTTATTGTCATCATCAATTGTCCAACTTTCTGTTGTCACCACAATTTCTTCTCCCGAACGAAGGCGCACAATCGGCAAATTATTTTCGTCAAAAGCAACTACTGTCCCTGTCGTACCGTTTACGTAAACAGCTTTTTCTTCTTTAAATTTATTTTTTATAAACATTACTAGTGCGCCCTTTTTTAAAACCAATTCAGCTGGAGCTAAACAATTCTTCTTTAAAGATTCTAATAATTTTTTATCGCCATCACCGCTCATGCGATAAACAAAAGCAGGCGAGGCAATCTTATCTAATTCCGCTTGGTTAATAGCATCGACATCGGCATTATGGGTAAAAAGTCGGACAGGTCTATCTCCCGCTTTCGGTTTCTGTTTAATCCGATCTTGTAATAAGCTGATGATAGTTGCATCAACTTTATTTTGACGTAAACTTTTCAAAATCTTAATCATCTGTCCATCATTCTGACGATGCTGTTCATCAAGATAACAAATACGAACATCCATTTCCGACCAAACTTGCGCCTTATAAACAAATTCTGCTTCCTCGTTCCCCGGTGATATTGGAGGCAACTGAAAAAAATCACCGGACATCACAAGTTGTATGCCGCCAAAAGGAAAAGGACTCTTTTTAAAAGCTCGGCAAACCTGATCGATAATATCTAGGCGATGAGCATGCAGCATAGATATTTCATCTATCACTAAAACTTCGGTTTTTTCTATCTGCTTTTTTAAATAAGCTTTTTTTGTTAAAGATTGAATATCGCGAAAACTAAAATTATCCTTAATACCAATACCTGCCCAAGAATGAACGGTGCGGCCACCAATATGCGTAGCAGCAATGCCAGTTGAAGCAGTAACAGCCACTACGGTACCTTGTTTTCTTAAATAAGAAATATATTGATTTAATAAAAAAGTCTTGCCGCTACCGGCCGGACCGGTCAAAAGCACATTATGGCCTGCTTCTAAGATTTTCAACGCTTCTTTCTGTTTCATGTTTCTTATTATAGTATGAAAGCCTCAGATACACAAAAGCGGGCAATTAAAGCCCGCTCTTATTATTTTCTTTCTTACTATCTTAAAATATAGCCACCATCAACAACCAAAGTTTGACCGGTAATATAATCAGCGCCAGAAGAAGCCAAAAAGGCGACAGCCGCAGCGATATCTTCAGGCTGTCCCATGCGACCCCAGGGAATCATCGCCTCGGTTTGTTTCTTTAGTTCCGTCGTCATAGCACCAGTAGCACCAGGAGTTTCGATGGCACCGGGAGCAACATTGTTGACGTTTATTTTCTTGTCCGCCAGTTCCAAGGCCAAGGCCCGAGTCATTCCGTTCATACCACCCTTAGAAGCACAATAGTGGGCTAGGCCTGAAAAACCAACAAAGGCGGCGATAGAAGAAATGTTAACAATCTTCCCCCCAGCCGGCATAACCTTAGCGGCCGCCTGAGCGGTAAAAAAGATACTTTTCAAATTAACATCAATTACCTTATCCCACTCGCTTTCTGACATTTCCAAGAAAGGTTTAAAAGGATAAACGCCGGCATTGTTAACTAAGATATCCAAAGTGCCAAACTTGGCCGTGGTTTCAGCAATAAGTTTGTCCACTGTTTCCCTCTGGGAAACATCGCATTGAACCGCTAGAGCCTGAGATCCCTGCTTTTCTAACTCCGCAACCACACTCAGACAATCGTCATAATTTAAATCACTAACTACTACTTTCGCTCCCTCACGCGCCAACATCACAGCGATACCTCGGCCGATACCACGACCCGCTCCAGTAACGATAGCGACTTTGTCTTTTAAGATCATAAAGTTGAAAGATTAATAAACTATATGAATATTATAGCAAAAAAGGCTGGAAATTACAGCTAAAGATTAATAAGAATGGTCGCAAAAACCATCTTGATTATTATCAACATATAAACCACAATCTCCCGGAAATTCACAATCTTTAGCTCGAAAAGGACAATCAGGCTCACTAGCATTAGAATCGTAACTACTGACTATCTGTCGAAAATCTTCTGTTTCTAAAATAATACCTTCTTTATTGTATAGATTATAAGTTGGGCCGATATCTTTAAGCTTTAAAGAAAGGTCAACGCGTAAAGGCAAAGATAACTTTTTTTGAAATTCAGATAAAGGTACGCCAGTAACCTCAATTAAATAAGCTAAAGTATTACTCCCCCTAATATCGGCTACATTAATTTCACCCTGAACATTAACGATATTAGATTCTGGTTTTGTCTGCCAAAAAGGCATAAAAGGGGCGATAAGCAGCGGCAAGGCTACTAATAATACTACGAGCCGAGAAAAAAGCTTTTTGGAGATAGGGCGTCCAAAAATATAAAAACTAAGACTATCCTTAGGACAGTAACTAATGCAACGGCCACAACTAATACAATCGGCATCTTTAATTTCTTTAACCGTCGCAATCTGTAAATTAGCTGGGCATTGGCGATCACACAAAGAGCAATTAATACAAGAAGATTCTTCCCTTTTAATTTTTAGAAAACCTATTTTTTTAAAGATAGCGAAAAAGGCACCTAAAGGGCAAAAATAACGGCACCACCAACTTTTGGAAAACAAAGCGCTGATTAAAAAAATGAAAAGTAAAAGATAGGCAATAATTTTTTCTTCAAATTCATTTCCTAAATGCATTAAAGCTGAATAAGGATCATAATTGCGAAAAACTAAATCGCCTAAATAAAAAGAAAAGTAAACCACTGCGGCCAAAACAATATATTTTAAATAACGCAGATACTTATCCAACCCGGCCGGCAATTCTAAATCTTTTTTAAAGCCTAACTTTTTTCCTAAAAAACGAAACCATTCTTGCAGAGCTCCGAAAGGACAAAAATATCCACAAAAAACTCGACCAAAAAATAAAGTAGCTACTAAAAAAATACTCATTAAAATAAAAGAACTAACAAAAATACGTTTCAAAAACTCACCCTTAAAAATCAAAGTAAAAAGACTCTCTACTGCCCCAAAAGGACAATAAGCATCAACCGGAGCAGCTTTTTCAATCCCAAATTTTTGATGGATAATGGCTAAAGAAAAAACCGTAACAACAATAGAGAGTTGGACAAAAAATCTTAAAGAAAATTTAATTGAACTTTTTTTCATAAAAAATAAAAAGCGGGTTAGCAATTATTTATAAATCTAAAAGATGTTCACTCATCTTTCATGGTAATATCATAGCAGAAAAAGGGCGAAAATTACAGCCGGACTCACAAACGGCAAATTTACAAAAAGAGAGAAATAATAAGCTTCCATATCCGGGCAAAAAGAATATAAAAGGTAAGAAAAATCGGTAAATTGACAAAGATAAAAAATTATATGATACTATAAAGTTCATCTAACATTAAATACGAACATTAAAAAAAATAACAAATGAAAAAAAGAATCTTAGTTCTTGCTACTGGCGATAAAATCGGCGGTGGCAGTGGTTTTCAGGAAATGGTCGAAAGATCAAGAACTGAACCAGCAATCTTAGACGCCGAAATCGTCGCGGTTGTTTCTAGCTACTATGAGTGCGGTGGTGTCTGGGAAAAAGCCCAAAAACTCGGTATCCCTTTTATTTATTTCCCCGGTCCTTATACAGCCGAAAATTACCAAAAAATCTTTAAAGACAGTAAAGCTGATTATGTTATGTGCTCTGGCTGGCTGAAAAAGGTTTCTGGTTTAAAAGAAAGGCTAACAGTAAACATTCATCCCGGCCCCTTACCCCGCTTCGGTGGCGAAGGATTATATGGGCACCGTGTTCATGAAGCGGTTATAGCAGCTTACCACAGGGGAGAAATAAAACAGAGCGCCGTTTCCATTCATTTCGTCAACTCGGAGTATGATAAAGGAGCTGGTATAGTCCAAATACCGGTGCTGATAAGACCAGATGATACCGCAGAAACTTTAGCGGCCAGAGTATTAAAGGTGGAGCACAACTACCAGAGCCTTATACTAAACGAAGTTATTCACGGGAGAATTATCCTCAACAAGTTAGGCGACGTTCTCTTTGAAAATAAAGAACTCTTCCGCTTCGCATTCATTAACGAGTAAATAAAACCAAATCCAAAAAGGCAGTGATGTAACTGCCTTTTTTTATTTAAAAAACAAAATTCTTTATAACAAAATAACAAGCAATGCAGATTACAAAAAAAGCGTGAACATAGTCACGCTTTATTTTCCCTTATCACTTTTCTTTTAATCACCACCAACGGGAAAATAATTTGTTATACCGAATTGTCTATGTGTAAAAAAGACAAAAATATATCCAGCATAAGCATTGTAATCTGAACAATGGAATCTTGTTTTTAACAATTTAGGTTGAGACAAAAAAAGTTCTTGAATTTCCTTTTGAAATTTTACTTCTATTTTTGTATAAAGAAAATTACGAACTTTATCCCAATCAGATCTTAATTCCGTCAATCTGTTTTCTCTTTGGCGCAGCAACAACACAGCTTCTTCGTGATCAGCTAACATATCATTAATTCTAGCTTTAGTGCCTTTAATGCGACGAAGCAGTGAATCCATGATAATGTAAAGCTCAAATTCATCGTTATTTAATTGACCGACAACAAAAACATTGTCCATTTTATTATTAAACGACGGCATCTCAGCCTCAATCCGCTCCTTTTTGTTAAATAAATCATTAAGGATATACAATGATGATTTATCACTAAGATTTTGTAAAATAAACTCTTGATTTTTTGCTTCCATGCGACATAGTTTTTAAGGTTCGACAATAATTTTTAAAGATCAACAAAAAAATATAGCATAATTGCTATATTTTTGTAAAGAGCACGGGCTCGTAGAAGACGTTAGAACTTTTTTTATGAGGAATACGGAGTATATTTATATTCCAAGATTATAATAATGCAATTCTACTTTCGATTTCTTGGATGTAATGATTGATTTGTGCGGCCAATAGTGGTTATAAAGGAGAAAATAACTCCGATGCCCACAAAAATATAAAATACTGTAAATAATTTTCCAAAATCTGTCTTAGGCGCAACATCTCCAAATCCGACAGTTGCTAGTGTTGTCACGCTAAAATAAAAAGAATCCAACCATCGCCAGTGTTCAACGCGATGATAAACAAACGTCCCCATAAGCAAAATGAAAAAAGTTAAAGAAAGTAAAATTCTAAACTCATTATTATGAACAGAAACACCGACCGTCTTGATAATATTTTTAAATCCGAGCATAAATTAAAATTAATTTATTAATTCCAGTATCTATAATTATATTATAGCATCTGTTTGTTTTTCTGACTCCTTTAATCTAAAAAACACAGGCCCCGATGGATCTGTGTTTATTTTAATGCACGGGATGAGGGAATCGAACCCCCGCCGATTGATTTGGAATCAAGCATGCTACCACTACACCAATCCCGCAATTTTAATTAAATTTACGCAACCTTTTGATAATAATAAAAAGCTCTTTTAATATCTTACTATCTTTATATCTAATTTACAAGATAGTAATGGAACCATAAACCCTCCAATAAGGAGGGTTTATTAAGCACTTTTCTGCTATTTATAAGCTACTCCTCCCGATCAAAACCCTCTTTCTTAATTTGCATCTCATGTCCACAGCAAATGATTTTACCGCCACCATCTTTAGTAAACACAACTTCATTACCGCAAGCTCGGCAAAAATAAACTTTATCTACTCTGTCACTCATATCTTTAAAATTAAATAATTAATAAGTTTCTACAAAAATCTCAAAATGAGCTTGCGGATGCTGACAGGCCGGACATTTTTCCGGTGCCTCCGTTCCTTCATGAATATAACCGCAATTATCACATTTCCAACGCTTAAGTTCCTTTTTCTTAAAAACCTCACCTTGCTCGACATTATCTAATAACTTCTGATAACGCTCAGCGTGGGCTTTTTCAGCCTTAGCAACATTGCGGAAAGAGGCGGCTAGCTCATGATGCCCTTCTTCGGTAGCATCAAGCGCCATCTGTTGATACATCTCAGAATATTCATAAGTCTCACCTTTAACAGCTGACGCCAGATTCTTGGCCGTATCTTCATCGATAAGTTCTAATTGCTTAGCCCAAAGCTTCGCATGCTCTTTCTCGTTTAAAGCACTTTCTGTAAAAATATGGGCAATTTGGACATAGCCAGCCTTAAGCGCAATCGAAGCAAAATAATCGTATTTATTCCTAGCCATCGATTCGCCAGCAAAGGCGGTTTCTAGATTTTTCTTGGTTTTTTCTCCTAACATATATTTTTATATTATTTCCTGCCGAAATTTTTTAAAGTCTCTTTATGTCTTTTTCGCTCCTCTTTAGCCTCTTCCTCTCTTTCTTCTCGCACTTTTTTCTCCGCTTCTTTAATTTCTTTACTATTATTCTCGCAGCCACCATCTAAAGATTCACAAAATTCCATTTCATAAATATGAAAAATAGTAACAGCGATAGATACAACCAAGGGACCAAGCACTACGCCCCAAAAACCAAATAAAGAGATACCACCGAGTATGGAGAAGACCACAAAAATTGGATTAACCTGCGCTTTCCCTTTAATCATATAAGCGCGAATAATGTTATCGACATTACCAATAACCACCGCACCCCAAAGAAGAACAAATATCCCCTGCCAGATTTTGCCAACCATCAGATAATAAGCGCCGACCGGAATATAAAAAATCATCGAACCAAGATACGGCAACAAAGAAAGAAGGGCCACTAACACGCCAGCCAAAAAAGCAGGAAAACCGACGATAGCGAAACCGATAGCGCCAACAACACCCTGGGCGGTCGCTGTCACAAAAGTAGAAAGAATAGTTGTATAACTAACAGTTCGAAATTTTTGAAATATCTCCTTATCATACGCATTCGGTAAAGGCGAAAGCAACATTAAACGATCAAGCATCTTTTTGCCGTCAACGAAAAAGAAAAACATAGTGACGATAATCACAAACAAGGAGACAACAAAACTTGTCGTTCCCTTCACTAGCATCGTCGCGCCCGATAAAAGCCAATTACTTGATTTTTTTAAAACATCTAAAAAAATATTTTTGAAAGTCTCATTATCATAATATTGTGAGAGATCAAAAACGCCAAAAATCTTATCAGGTAAAGCACTCGGCTGTAAAACACCGTTAACGCTGTGATTATTAAAAAATGTCACCGCTTGATCATAAGCAGACACAGACTCCTGTCCGGCATAGATAACGAGGCGAACCGTCGGAATGATAATGAGTAAAACCAGAAATAAACACATAAAAAGAGCAGCCAGGTTCTGGCGCCCTTTTAAGAATTGGCTCAATTTAAGATAAGGAGAATAGAAGATGGAGACCATAATAGCGGCCACCATGATTTCCATCAAGAAGGGGCGAAAAACAAAATAACAAGCGAGAAGCACTAATCCTAATAATAATATCAGAAAAGGCTTAGTCAGGCTTTTAGTCATAATTGCATGGGTCGTCAGCTGATAGCAGACGATTTAAAACTAAAGCTTATAAAAAGCCGGGCACCAGCGGCGCCTGGCACGATTTTATTTTGTTTCTTTATGAAGAGTGTGGATTTTACAAGTATTACAATACTTCTTCATCTCCAATCTTTCCTTTAAGGTCTTCTTATTCTTGTGGGAAAAATAATTAACGGTCTTACACTCGGTACATTCGAGTTTGATCATGTTATCCTGGGACATAAAACACAGACGCGATAAGAACGTAGTCCCTAAAATGCGGAACAATCGTCCGGACGCAAACTTTTACAAATATTTTAATTACTCTAATACAATAAGGAAAAAACAGACAAAAGTCAAATATTCAGGCTAAAATTTCTTATTTTTGACAAGTTTGGCAATAATGAGTGCCGCGACCTGCCACTTTTATTTTAACAAGTGGCTCTTTGCAACAACGACAAGGCTGATTATGACGCTGATAAACCTGCAAGAAATCAATGAAATTACCTTTTTTGCCTTGAGCATCGACAAAATTACGGAAAGTTGTGCCTCTAGCTTTAATCGCTTTTTTAATTATACTCACAGTTGCCTTCTGGAAAGTAGCAATTTCTGTCGGCCGTAAGCTCTTAGCCGAACGACGCGGATCAATACCGGCAGCAAATAATGCCTCATCGGCATAAATATTCCCTAGCCCAGCAATTAATTTCTGATTCAAAATTAAAGCTTTAATTGGCGCCGTTGATTTCACGAAGATAGAACTTAGATAAGCGCTTGTAAAATCTTTATCCAAAGGTTCGGGGCCGTAATTATTTTTTAAGATTAAATCTAATTCCGTTGTCGATACTAATTTAATATAACCGAACTTACGTAAATCATTAAAAAACAAACGGGCGCCGTTAGAAAAAGTAAAAATAGCTCGAGTAAATTTATTTGGTAAATCACCACCAACAGAGGCGGCAAAAGAGGCGGTCGATAAGCTATGTCCGCCGGCTAAAGACTGTATCTTATCAACAAAAATTAATTGTCCGGTCATTTTTAAATGAAAAAGTAAATGCTCATCCCTGCCCTTTAAATCTAAAATTAATAATTTACCCCGGCGGCGGAAAGCGACGATTTCCTTCCCTTTTAAAAAACGCGCCAAAAAAGCCGCTCTGGGAGCGACATTCTTAAAAGCAATTATTTCAATTTTAGAAAAACTGGCGCCGAGCAGATGCTGATGCAAATCGCGGCGCACAGTTTCTACTTCCGGTAGTTCCGGCATATTACAAAATAATGATCAAGGTAACAATAATGACCAAGAATACTAATTCAACAGCAAAAATCTTAGCCAGACCGAAACCGATTTTATCAGGATTAATAAAAGGCATATAAATTTATTATAACAAAGAAATGGAAAAAATAAAAACTCTCGGCTAGAGAGCTTTTAGGGTAATGGGGTCCGGTATGACCTGGAAACCTGACTCATTAATAGTAATTATGTTGATATTATGGTTTAGACAAATAAAAAAAGGAAGCTTTGGATATTTATAATCCGACATACTTCCTTTAAAATAATTACACTAATTATACACTAATTAATTTTTTTAACCCCAGGGAAACGGGTTCTGCTTGAATTCCTAAAAAGCCAACGATAATTTGGCACAAGACCCTTTAAATTTAGGTTTATTGCCTTACTATCTAAAGGAGTCCCCCTTCTTATATCCTCAACTTCTAATAGTGGCACACTAAGTTTGATCTCCCCCTCTTCGGAATAACCAGGATTTTGTAGTGTAAATCTAGAAATAATCGAGCCGAGTGATACTATTGGGAAAAGCCTGGGCAACTCTGGCTGGTTAGAACATAAAGATAGTGTTTCCATTAGAGTAGCCGGTTCATAACCATCATTTCGGATGTGAACAAGAACCTCTTCAAAACTTATTCCTTCAATATCATTAAAGTCAAAAAGTTTGATAAGAATCTCTTCTTTTTTCCCAGTTAATAACTCCGACGTTACGAGTTCTTCTCCAGTGATTTCGGCATGATTAGCCCAAATTTTTGAGCTCTCCAATAATGCCTCAAGAGATTTTGCATACTCAACAACAATTCTTGTGTTAGTTCTTGTGTCCATTACATATATGTTTTAGATTATTTTTTAACGAACTATTTTAGTTAATAACTTATAGCATTTTTTTTAATTAATGTCAATTCTAGAACAGAATATTACAATAATAACCCAAAATACTAATAAAATATATAAAATTTTGGCTATTTTCGTATACTGATAATATTAAGATTACTTTTCTTTTTATCTAACTTATCTCTTAACCAATAAATAACAAAAGACTCCCAAAAAAGGGAGTCTTAACTTAAAGTGGGCCGGGAAGGATTCGAACCTTCGAAGGCGTGAGCCAACAGATTTACAGTCTGTCCCGTTTGACCGCTTCGGTACCGACCCAGTTATGAAAACAAAGCGCCTGGAATCAGGCTGTTTCCATTATATAAAATTTTTGGCAATTGTCAAACAAAAGCCGCCCCGGAAACATGGCCCGACGCGGCAAAAATAAAGAAAAATTAAGGAATAAGATGATATTAAGCGCCGACGCCGGTAATAACGAAACGGACGAGGCCATAGGCGGAAAAAATAACAACTAAGCCAATAACCGCCCAAATTAAAATATCTTTGCCTTTCTTTACTTGTTCAGAGCTGCCGGAAGAAGTCATCCAAATCAAACCGCCGTACACAAACATCACTAAGGCAAGCGAACCAACAATACCAAGCACGCTGTTTATCACTCGACCAATCAAGGTTTGCGGCGAATCGACACCCAGAGGATTAGTAATAGAAATACAATCAGTTGATCCAGACTGACAAGCAGCGGAAACAGACAAAGAGGGTAAAAATAAAGAGACAAGGAGAATCGGTAAAATAGTAAAAAAAATCAAAAATTTCATAAATAAAAAATTAATCTTATACTGATATTATAGCAATAAAGGGAAAAATAAAAAAGGGGGTCAAAACTAACTTTCGTCAGCTCTGCCCCCAGAGTATTAATAGACCCTTATCTTCACCCGTTGGGTGACTAAAGAATTTATTTTAAAATTATATTCGTCCGGTAAATAACCAGACTTCCATAATTTGAGTGGCCCATATGTTGGATAGAGCAATTCCGCTCTATCCTTTTTATCAGTTGTGACGCAATAACGTCCATTAATATGGTAGGTGGCAGAAGTATCGCCCGCCTGCATATTAATGTAATGTGTACCATAACCGAGTTCGATAATATCTCTTGCCGGAAGAGAAACGATTTCCGGTTCAGCCGATTCAATTTTCGTTTTTTTGACCGAGTCAAATCGTTGGTCGATACTGTCTAGCAAGCTTTTTGCCTGCTCAATTTTTCCCAGTCTGAGTAAGGAGGCGTAGCGACCAAGAGCAGCTTCTTTTTGGCGGTTTCTTTCCGCCTCGAGAATAAAATCTGCCTTAACTTGCACGGAGTCGATAACTTTCGATCCGGCCAAGTCAACAGCGAGAATTCCAAATGATGTTTTTGCAGCTGTATTTGGCAGGTAACTTGCAAACATCACCCAGCCTACTAACAACACGGCCGGCACATAGAGCCATCTGGTGATCTTTTCTGCCGCCCAGATAAAATGGACGAGCAGTAGAACCATCCAAAAGCTCCAGCCAAATGTTAGGTGACAAATGAGCCCCAAGATGACGGCGACGATTACCAAGAGCCAATAAGGTAGCTCAGCAATCTTATAATCTCTATAACTTTTCATTATACTTCGAATTTTTTTAATTAATACTACTTAGCGCACTATCGACCGAGATAAAGCACCTAACAAACCGATGATGGCATCACTGGCCAGATGCACCGGAAATTCACTCCACATTGAAGGAGTGGCAGGATTAGCGGCCGTTGCGGCAGCTTCACCGGTACTGGCAGTAGCTGTGCTAGCTTGCGCGGTCACAGTCGGAACGGCTTTATTACGTGAAACGGCGTAAGCACCGCTCCAGGCCACGAGCTTTTCGAACCAGGGATCGCCAGCTTGGGCGTATTCCCTGTCCATCATCCTCTCGACAAATTGCCCGACTTCCTCGGCAATTTCTTCACGTAAAGACAAAGGTCCGTAAATGAAGAAAATGAGAGTTAAAATCAAAGCAACTTTCCAAATCATGTGGTGCCAGTGTCCGGGAGATTCGACGGGTAAGAATTGCGGAGCTTCAGATCCGTATGCTTGCGTCATGATCCTATTCGATAGCATCTCCTGTTGGGAAAGATTATTTTCTCCCCGGAAAATATTATCGTGAATCATCGGCTGCCCGATGCCAATCAACAATGCCCAACACCAGAAAAACGCGGCCAGACACATGAGCATGAAGGCTCGGCCGTTGTTTGTCCTAAAAAACCAAGCCGCTGAGAAACGCCGCGGACGATTAATAGGATCATTGAAACGCCTGATACGCAAACGGGCGTGATCTTCAATGCCGTTAACGACGGCCTGAACATTAAAGTCCTCACCAGGGTCAACGAGAAATGGGACATTCCAGATTGCTATTCCGCGAGCATCAGTTGTTATAGAATAACGCTGATTTTGACACAGAATATCCAGTCGGTTTTTTAAACCATAACCGGCGGTTTTCAGTACTCGGACGAACACCCGGAAATTACCGGCGCCGTCATGCATGCGAATCAGCACGATTTTCTGCGGATCATCCGGCTTGGATATTGCGACGACTTTTTCCGGCAGATTAACGGTTACCTCCGCCCTTTCCGTCGAAGTTCTAAGAAAGATTTCGAACTTGATAGACTGAGCCTTGCCTAAGGCAACAGCTTCATTGTAAGAATAGAAGCCGTTATTATCCGAGGAACAAGCAGCAACCTGAACCCCATTTCTAAAGATTAAGATAGCCAGGGGACTCGGTATACCGTCCTTGTCGGTTCTAATTCTTATTTGGATTTCGCCGTTAAGGCCGATATCCGATTTAAGCTCTAACCCAAACTTTGGGCGAGCTGGTGCGCTTGTTTTGGAAGGAGCAGCGGCGGCTCCCGTTCCTGGTGTTGCCATGGTTTCTATATTTTTGGTTATTTATTTTTTAAAGACCATATCGCTGAAATTGCCTCAAAATGCAATCCTAGTCGACTCCAAATTATATCACTTTTTTAAACTTATGTCAATAATAAAGAGGTAA
>CAIZYV010000024.1 GCA_903937325.1 Candidatus Falkowiibacteriota bacterium
ACGGATCAGTAAATCGTGATTAATCCGTGTAATACGCCTGATAATATCAACGATTTTTACTTAAATTAACGCATGAAACACTATTTAACGCGATTTGCTCGACATGTGATGTTCTGGACACTGCTCACTTTAGCGGGTGGACTTATTGGTGTGCATTTTTTATTTGCGAGTATAGAAAATTATAAAGCTGATTTAGAAATGCAATTGAGTCAAGCTATTGATGCGCCAGTGAAAATTGGGCAGTTACGCGCTAAGTTGCGTGGTTTAACCCCAGAAATAAGGCTTTTACACCTCAATATTGCGGATGAAAATCAGCCAGAGACGTATAAATAGTCAATCCTTCGTCGGCTTGATCAAGATCGCGAGCACCATTATCAATCAACTCCAATTCGAATTCATCAAAATTTATCTTTTTGGTCGATAACTCCGCCGCCTCAATCATAATTACACCGGCTTGTTCAAAATTCCACATAACCGCTCCAAAAGAACCACCAACCTTAGTGAAAGCATGACGTACTGAAGATGCGCTTCGATTACGATTATCCGTAACACATTTAACAATCACCTGCATATTAAGAGGACCGATACCTTCATAATATAATTCTTCCACCTGCGCGCCACCAAGTTCGCCCGTCCCCTTCTTAATTGCTCTTTCAATATTATCTTTAGGCATGCTAACTTCCCGAGCACGATCAATTGCCGCCCTCAAACTAGGATTAGCATCAGGGTCACCGCCTCTTTTGGCAGCAATGGAAATAATATTGGCAAATTTCGTAAAAATTGCGCCGCGTTTAGCGTCAACAATCTCTTTCTGACGATGAGTTGTCGCCCACTTGGAATGTCCGGACATAAATTTTAAATTAATTATTTACGCCCCAATCTTATCCTAAATTGAAATAAAAATCAATATCCGTTATAATAAAAACATCAATAAAATTAGCTAAATTATCAAAAATATGGTCAAGCAAGAATTAGATTCTTTAAACTTAAGCGTTATGAAAGCTTTAGATTTTTTTCAAAAAAATCAGCCGCCACGCTTAAATCTAAAAAAATACCCCTTTCCAATAGTTGTCGGCAGTGGCAATGCCTATAATGCGGGAATGGCAATTTTTAGCCAGCAGAAAGCATTATTTGCTAATGAAAGTAATTTTCTCACTATTTTGCAACGTTATAAAGATTTAATTAAAAACAAAAGCCTCAGCCATGCCGTAATCATATCTGCTTCTGGCGAAAAAGATTCTATCTGGGAAATAAAAGCAGCAAAAAAAAGCGGCTTAAAAACCATATTGATGACCTGTTCGCCGCAGTCCAGCGCAGCTAAACTCGCTGATGAAACACACGCTTTTAGAAAATTACCAGAACCTTATACTTATAATGTCTCAACTTATCTCGGCATGTTTATTGCTGAAAGTGGAGAAAAAGCGCAAGAAATAATTAATTTTATTTTAAAACTAAAATTACCCCGTAATTTCAAAAATTACTCCGCTTATTCTTTTATCCTACCGGATGATTGGGCGGCTATCGCACCAATGCTGGAAATTAAAAAAAGCGAGTTATTCGGTCCGAATCTCTCTCTACGCGCTTTTTCCTACGGCGAAGCTCGCCACGCTAAATTTGTGATTAGAGAAAAGAAAGAACTTGTTATCAGTTTCGGTGACAATAAATATTTCGGCGACCAGAAAAATCGTTGGCAAATAAAAACACCGAAGAATGCCGGCCAAGCCTGGGCGATGGCTGTCTCTTATTTCTTAATCGGTTTAATCCAGGACTCGCATACTGATTATTTCCGACCTAACATCGCCAAATTCTGTAACGATCATGGCTATAAAGCCTATCCTGGCGCCAAACCTTTTACGGTTATTGTACCGGGAAATTAATCAATATCAAGCTAAAAATCTATAACCTATGAAAAGTAAACAAGCAATTGTCTTAATCATCCGAGATGGCTGGGGTTATAATCCCCGACGGAAAAATAATCTTATTAAAAACAGTAAAACTCCGAATGAAGATTTTTATTTGAAAAATTATCCGCATGGGCTCTTAAAAGCGAGCGGCGAAGCGGTTGGTTTAGACGATGGCTACCAGGGTAACTCTGAGGTTGGTCACTTAACCATCGGCGCCGGCCGTGTTATTTTCCAGGCGCTGACCAGAATTAATAAGGATATAGACAAGGGAGAATTCTTCAAAAATAAAGTACTTTTAGAAACAATTGAAAAATGCAAAAAGCAGCAAACCCACCTTCATCTAATCGGCCTTCTTCAGGATCAAGGCGTACACGCACACATGAAGCATCTTTTTGCCATTCTTGATCTTTGTCGACAGAAAAAATTAAAAGATATTTATATCCATGCGATTACTGACGGCCGCGATGCACCGGTGCGTGAAAGTATTAAGCATCTAAAATCTCTGCAAAAAAAATTAGATAATCTTAGTTTTGGTAAAATTGTAAGCATTAGTGGACGTTATTATGCAATGGATAGAGATAAGCGCTGGACAAGAACGAAGGCTGCTTATGAAAGCATGGCTTTGGGCAAAGGAGAAATTTTTCAAAATGCCTTGGCACAATTACAGTCATGTCACAAAAAAGGCGAAACTGATGAATTTATCAAACCAAGCATATTAGCGGATTACAAAGGCATGATTAAAAATGATAGCGTTATTTTTTTCAATTTCCGCACCGATCGGCCACGTCAATTAACTCAAGCTTTAATCGAAAAAAACTTTAACGGCTTCAAGAGAAAAATAATTGGCGTTAATCTAACCGCCATGACTCAATACTATAAGCCGATGCCGGCTAAAGTTGCTTTTACAAATATAACTCTAAATAATCTCTTAGGAGAAACTCTTAGCCGCCACGGATTAAAGCAACTGCGCATCAGCGAAACGGAAAAATACGCCCATGTTACTTTCTTTTTCAACGGACAAAAGGAAAAAGCCAACCCGGGAGAAAAGAGAATTCTTATAAAATCACCAAGAGTCGCGACTTATGATGAAAAACCGGAAATGAGCGCGCCCCTGATTAGTGCCCGCTTAGTTAAAGAAATTAAAAAACAACAATATGATTTTATTGTTGTTAATTTAGTTAATGGCGATATGGTTGGACATACCGGCAAAATATCAGCCATTAAACAAGCCATAGCAGCCGTCGATCAAGCACAGGGAGAAATAATAAAAACTGCCTTAGCGGCTAGTTATACCTGTTTAGTGTTAGCCGATCATGGTAACGCCGAAGATAAAAGCGCCAGCGTCGCCACTAGCCATACCACTAACCCGGTACCTGTTATGCTAATTTCCAGCGACAAGAAACTAAAAAAAGTAAAAATAAAAACCGGCGCCGGCCTAAAAGATGTCGCCCCGACCATCCTGAAAATAATGGGTCTTCCGATTCCCAAAGAAATGGATGGACATTGTTTCATACAAGATTAAATGAATTGAATATTTAAAATTATGGCTAATTTTAAATATTTTTTTAAATAATAAATTGACTTGAGGTGGTCTTGGATGATAGGATAAAAAGGCTTAAGTTAATAATATTATCAAAAAGAAAAATTTAAAACTAAAGAAAATAACGATCGAATCTCTGCTCTTAGGCTTAAAACTAGCAATCGGCCTAAAAGATCTGATCGCTACGATAATACCGGCCTTAATTAAGCCGTTATTTTGGCTAGGAAAATTTTTTCTTTATCGTCCTTTCGTCCATTTATACTACTTGATTTTTCGAGTCAAAAAATATGATTTAGGCAAACAATCAAAATGGGAATTGGCTAAGAAAAAAGCCATGCATCTAGCTGCTTTGATATTGATTATATCTGCTTTTATTTTAAACCTGACAGATAAAAAACAAGCCAGCGCCGCTACCGGCAAGGCGCCGAAAAGTTTAATGGCGGAAATAGTTCAAAATGAATTCAGTGATGCCGGACAAAATAATGATGAGTTAATCCAAGAGAACGCCTCGGCTATTAATCTCCAGACACTTGGTGCAGAAAAATATCAAGGACGTAAAGCAGCCATTAGTGCGGCTAAAGGCATTTCTCCCCGTGACACAGACAATCAAGAAACAACTCCGATTCAAAACGGCAACATGCTCACGAAGCCAAAACAAATAGCTATAAGTAATAATGGCACATCGACAGAAGCAACTACTATAACAGAACGTCGGGAAATAACCACTTACACAGTCAAGGCTGGAGATACGATTAGTACAATTGCCCGTCGCTTTCATTTAAATGTAAATACAATATTGTGGGCAAATAATCTTGGCGCCTTTAGTATTATCCGTGCCGGTGATGATTTAAGCATCCTGCCGAGCGACGGTTTCTTATACACCGTTAAACGTGGCGATACCATCGGTAAATTAGCACAGATTTACGAGCTTAGCGCCGAAAAAATTATCGCTAGCAATAATTTAAGTACTGCCGGTACAATTTCTATCGGTCAAAAATTAATCATACCGGGAACAAAGAAAAGCGAAAGTAATACACGATCGAATATCAGAAATACTGCTCAAGCCAGCTATTCCGGCTTAGAAGTAATTAAAGATATTGTTTCTGCTAATCGTCCCATTGTTAGTAGTAATAAGATGGTCTGGCCAACCGTTGGTCATCGCATAACTCAATATTTTTCTTGGAAACATAATGGCCTTGATATTGGCAATAAAATTGGTACACCAATATACGCTGCCGATTCCGGCGTCGTCGAAATATCACAGGGCGGTTATAATGGTGGATATGGTAATACTATTGTAATTAACCACGGAGGCGGTAAAAAGACCCGATATGGTCACGCATCCAAACTCTTAGTTAAGAAAGGTGCAGAAGTAGAAAAAGGTCAACTCATCGCCCTAATGGGTTCAACTGGTCGCTCAACCGGATCACACCTTCATTTTGAAGTTATTATTAATGGTAGTAGATATAATCCCTTAAATTATATTAAATAATATGATAATCCTTGGTTTAGTTATTATTGCAGTTGGCACAATCTTAGTCGTTAAAACAGAATGGTTTTTAGAAAATTTTGGACGCATTACCTGGTTTGAAGATAAACTAGGTAGTGAAGGTGGTTCTCGTTTAGGCTACAAGCTCGTCGGTATTGCCTTTATCTTTATTGGCATTGTGATGATGAGTGGCAACAGTAATACTTTCTTCACTTGGGCCCTGAGCCCTCTTATCCCCAAGAGTTAAGAAGCGACGGATTGACGGCCGGCAAAAATCCAGATAAACTATCAAATATTCTGGAAAGGGGCCCTTAGCTCATCTGGTAGAGCACCTGCTTTGCAAGCAGGGGGTGGCAGGTTCGAGTCCTGTAGGGTCCACATAACAAAACAACTCCACCTGCGTGGAGTTGTTTTTTTAATTTAGGCATTAGACTACAGGACTCGAAAGCCTGAGGCGATGCGCACTTGTGCGCCGCCGAGGCCGGGTCGGGGAGCTTGCTTTTCTCAAGCCAAAGGCGCAGAGAAAAGCTTAGCTACCGTGACCGAGTCCTGTAGGGTCCACATAAAACACACGAAGCAAAGCTTGCTTCGTGTGTTTTAATTTTGACTGATACAAAAACAGAAATATAAAAGATGACTACCACAAACCATGTAAAAGTTGATAGAATTCTGCTAACTCTTTAACTTTATCTTTATTCAAAAACATTTCTGCTTGGGGTCTATTTTGATTATCAAAACTGACTTTTAAATCTTTCAACTGACCATAATCATCAGTTTTAATATCGACATTATAAGAATCAGACGGATCAAATTCACCACCAATTTCTTTGATATCGCTAAAACCAATTTTTTCTCCATTCTGATCATCTTTAATTATCAAGGCTTGTTGTAATAAGAATTCCATTGTTCCGCCATGAGTACCGGCCGGCAATAAAACTTTAGAACCAGAATTTAATTTTTTAGCCATCTCTTGATAATGTTGAACAACGAAAGCAAATGAACCAGCTATTTCTTTTTTGTATTGAAGGGCATCGGGGGTTGAAAGAGCTATTAAATAATTAACCGTAGCCATTTGTGCCTTTTTTGCAGCAGTCATCTTCTCTGCATCAGATAATTCATCAAAATTATCAGGTAAATTTTTATTATATATTTCTGTGTGATTATAGGGCCGCGGAGAAATTAGAGTTTCATAATTTAAAATATCGTTTACCCTAGTTTTAAATTTTTCATCGCCAGCAATTTCCGTAGCATAGATATCTGCCGTCTCTAAAGCCCGCCCCATCCTCACATCTTCTTTAATTGGGGCGGCATTTGAACCAATAGCTTTAACGGCATCAAAATCAATCTGTTTTAAGCCGCTCTCAGATGCCTTTCTCTTGGTTATTTCTCGACCTAAATCTAAAAGTCGTAAATCTTTACCACGCTCGCCATGACGCAGAAATTTAATCAATATTTCGATATTGCAGCCGTATTTTTCCGGCCGTTCCAGTCCGTCGAATATTTCTTTCATAAAATTATTATTTTTTGTTTACTATACTAACGATACCCTTGTCAGCGTCGACTTCTATTTCATCATTATCCTTTAAAATTTGCGTAGCATTCTTAGTCGCTATAATGCAAGGTTTTTTCATTTCCCTAGCAATAATCGCCGCATGGCATAAAATCCCGCCTTCATCAGTCACAAAAGCAGCTGCTTTCTCCATAGCCGGAACGAAATTAGGGAAAGTCATAACCGCTACTAAAATATCTCCTTTACAAACTTTATTAATATCATAGACATTAAAAACAATTTTAGCTTTTCCCCTTACAATCCCTTTATAAGCAATATTTCCAGTTATACTGTTTTCTATTTTTTGTTTTGGTTGAATAGTATTTTTTATTCTTTGGATAAAAGTTGAGTCTGTAAAAATTTTATAGCCTTCAGCGGTATTAATTGTCATGAAAACCTCTTTTCTTTTTTTAATTTCTAATTTTGATATAGGTAATTTATTATTTTTTGCCAAATATAGCAATTCTTTATGATCTAAAAATAATAAGTCCTCCTTTGATAATTTATTGCGGTCGGCTATTTCATAATACAAGGGCTGAATTAAAAAACCGCTCTTATAGATAGTATTTGTTCTCCAAGTTCTTAAAAATGCGTACCTTTGCGCCAGCTTGATGCTTTTAAATAACAAAGAATTTTTATTTATTTTTAATTTTTTAATTAAATTTTTAGAAGAAACCTCTATATTTTTTCTCGTCGCAATAAGCTGGCTCAATTGTTTTTTAGGATCTTTATCTACCAAAAAACTTTTAATTCTTTCTTCTATACTTTTGACCGTCCATTCTAAGCCTAAGTTATATCCTCTAGTACCAAGCCAAGAATATTTTTTTAAATGGTTATTAGTTAAGCTCTTAATATTCTTGTCATGTTTTCTATAGCTTAGTACTAATTTATAAAATTCAATTTCTTCTCTAGAATTTTCATGCTCTTTGGCCGGATGAACTAATATCCCTAACCAATGGTTAGCTTCTTTTTGCGAAGTTGTTGGCAGTAATTCTAAAATCTGGTTAGAAATAAGTTTGTCGGCAATCACTAGCGGTGACAAAAAATTATTAGCCCGCAAGATTGAGTTGGAATATTTTTTTAATAGTCTATATAGCTTAACATTGTCTGCTTTTTTAAAATTTTCTTGAGCAATGTTTTTACTTATATTATAAAGACTTTTTATTTCCACCTCTAACCTATGAGCGAAATTAGACAATAATTTATAACCACCATTAGAAAAAATATCTCTTAATTTATCAAAATCTTTTTTATTATAAAACATTTCTCCGCTACTAAGTCTTAATATAGCAGATAAATTCCAAGATATGCCCGATACTTGTTTAAAGTTTTTATGACATTGATCGGCAAAAGAACGAAAAAGCAAAGAGTCTCGGCGGTTAACAACATATTGCCATTCTATTTCTTTTATTTCTTTCTCCAGCTTTGTATAATTTTGTCCTTTCATAATGATTTAATAATTTTTACCATCCCAACATTGGCATTTACCTCAACCTCATCACCATTTTTTAAAGTTTGCGTAGCTATTTTTGTTCCTATAACACAAGGCTTTTTCATTTCTCTGGCAATAATCGCCGCATGGCATAAAATCCCGCCTTCATCAGTCACAAAAGCAGCTGCTTTCTCCATAGCGGCAATATAATTAGGAAAAGTCATCGTTGCTACTAAAATATCACCCTTATTTACTTTCGCAATATCAATTTGGCTTTTAACGATTTTAGCGGCGCCGCGGGCTATTCCCCGCCAGGCAATCTGACCGGTGATATTCTTATTAACAGCCGCATCAACATTAAAAATATCTAAATCATCAATTATCTTTCTATCTTTATCGGCAAAAATTTTTATAATGTCATCACACAAAACAATATAATAACCTTTCTTTCTTGATAATATAAATGATTTGTAATTAAGCTCGCCCCGCAGAGAAGAGATTACTTCATCAATAGACAAAAATAAAACATCTTTAACAGAAAGCTTTAATTTTTTAGCCGCAACCCTTAAAATCGGCTTCATCAAAAAATTAGCTTTAACCAGGCTTTCCGTCCTAAAGGTTCTTAAAAATACAAACTCTTTAACTAAATCAATTAACTGTCTCTCCTGCAAATTGAGTTTAAATTTTTTAATAAATTCCGCTGTCGCCGCCTCAGCTTCTTTTCTTGGAGCCAAAACATCTTTAAGCTTCTGATCAACCCCTTCTGCTAAATATTGCCCGACTCGTAATTTTATATTTTCCACTTGCCACACTTCTTCAAAATGATAGCGGGCGCTTATCCAGGAAAAATTATCCAAGTGTTTTTTAAATAAATTAGCGGCTAAGCGTCCGTTAATATCTATCTTTTTATTTTTAATATATCGGCTTAACTTCAAAATAGCAATTAACTCTTTTGAACTTTCATTAAACTTCTTTACATAGACTAAGCTTTTAAAATAATCAGAATTTTCATTGCCTGTTTTACTTTTAATCAGCTTTTTAAGCTGCTCTTCCAAAAATCTTTCCGAAAAGACAAGAATGAGAAGATAACAGGTAACACGGGTGTAAAGCCTTTGAATATTAGTAAGATTCTCAATAAGACAAACTTTATTTTTTGTCCTTAAATATTGATGGAGCTCTTTAACTCTTCGAGAACAAGATTGAGAGATTTCTATCAACCTCTTAAATCCATGTTTATGTGATAATTCCAGCAAGGCCAACTCCACGTTTTCCACCGATTCAATCGGAGAAAAAAGTCGATTATTAACCATGGCATCACCAATCGGGGCAATATTAGAACCCAAAGCCTCGTTAAAAATTGAGGATTTTTCGCCATTCAAAATTAAATCTCTCATTAATAGACAAATATCTCTTTCATTATTCGGACTCCATTTCTTTGACTTTTGCAAACAACCAATAAAATCTGACTCGCTTGTTTCGCGTCGGTTCAATATTTTAACCAACCCTTCATTTGCATCGACTTCAACCTCATCACCATTTTTTAAAGTTTGCGTAGCTATTTTTGTTCCTATAACACAAGGAATTTTTAACTCGCGAGAAATAATAGCGGCGTGGCAAGTTAATCCGCCCTCATCGGTAATAATTGCTCCACATTTTTTAATTAAAGGCATTAATATCGGACTAGTGCTGGTAGAAACTAAAATATCCCCCTTATTAAAAGTGATAGATTGAATGTCGTTAGTTGTTACTAAACGCACTATACCCCTAACTAAGCCACCACAAGCAGTATTACCCTTAATAATATTGGCGATTTTATTGCTTCCCTCTATTTTTTTGATAATTTTCATCGGATCTTTTATCCAATTAATTTTTTCTACGCCATTATTATTTTGATAAACAAAAAATTTATCTTTTGAATCAACTATTCTTTTTTGTATATTTATCTTTTTCTTATCCAATATTTCATTTAAGGTAAGAAAATTAACTTCTTCTTTATTTTTTAAACCGACCGATTTTAATTCTTTAAACGCTAACGGTATAACAACCTTATTTATCACCTGTTCATAATAGGAAGACATTCTTAATTTTTTGACTAAATTAAAAATTTTTTTATCATGAACTGAATTAGTTAAAAAATCACCCAAACGAAAAGGTAGCACCGTGCAAAACAATGATAATTCAATTAAAAAATCGACAGCCGATCCAAAATTTTTAAAATCATTTTTTTTAATCACCGAGACTGATTTTTTATTCAATACTAAACCCTTTTTTAATAAACCTTCTATTTCCCCTTTTCTTTTAAAAACTAATTTGCTAAAAGCAGAAAAAATCATCTTCTGCTCATTTTTATCCCGATAATATCGCACCCTCCCCTTGGGATATTCAATCATCAGGCAGTTTTTTGCGTTCGCCCCAATAATCTTTTTATATTGCTTAGAAAAATACCATCCGCACCATAAAGAAGAGCCAAAAAGAGTAAAGGGCCGAGAGACATATAACTCCCAATTTTTTCCTTTAATATCCATAAAAATAGAATTATTTTTAATTATAACAAAATCAAGCTACTTTTCAATGAAAATTTTACAGCGAGAAATTATATCTCAGTCTTATTTACCTAAATAACCCAGCATAAATTATCAAAAAATAATTTTTAAAAAATAAAAAATCCTTGAATCATCAAATTAGCAACAAGCTAATCTGACAACCCAAGGATAGATTGTCGGCTCAGATCGGCAGAGGGCAAATTACTCCGTGGCCCACATCTGTTATTAAAAAGTTATCATGGTCCAACGGGTAAAAATCAGCCAATATTATGCCGCCAAACATCACTGTACAAACAACAGCCAAATTTTCCGCCGGATTATTCTCATCAATTTTTTTATTCTCGTCCCTTTTAACGAGACAAAAATTATAATGTGAATTAAGAGAATCAAAAGGCTCCCAGAACTTAATTATTTGGTGTTGTGAGAGCCATTTTTGCTCCCAGGTACCAGGTAAAGCCTGGAAAATATCCAGATAGGTCGCTTTGGTAATGACATCATACTTTTGCACCCAAGTTGCTTTTGTTGCGACCCCAGGTTTATCATCTGCAATAAGATGCAACTTATCGTCGAACCGAAATCTGTTTTCTTTGTTTAGAAGAAGCTCACCAGACAAAGCCTCCATAAAGAAATCGCGTTCACCGGGAATAAAGCTTAAGACGCCATAATTTATCGGCGCCCGAGGACCGAGTTTTCTCTCGGCTATAGCTTGAAGCATTAAATAGAAAGCGATTGAATTTTTCTTAAAACGAAGCTGGTGCTCGATTTTAGACACTAGCTGATCAATATCTTTAAACTGATGGGGGGCAATCATGCGTTTTGCCATGGCTTTTTAATTTTTTTGTAAAAAAACATTTTTTCGTATCTCTTGACGAAATCAAGGAATATTTTTTTATTCTAAATATTCAAAAAAATATATCATAAGAATTATTATTTGTAAATATCTCGATTAGACAGGCTAAAAATAAAAAATCCTTGAATCATCAAATTAGCAACAAGCTAATCTGACAACCCAAGGATAGATTGTCGGCTCAGATCGGCAGAGGGCAAATTACTCC